>NZ_SISL01000281.1:0-7909 GCF_004307965.1 Verrucosispora sp. SN26_14.1
GGCCAGCGCGGTCAGCCCACGAGCGGCGGCGGCCTCCAGAGTGGACCGTGGCGGGCCGGTGAGGTCGGCCGGCTCGTCCCGGCCGAGGACGGTGACCATGGCCTCCACCGCGCTCGCCGTCGGCACCAGGCCGTACCCACCGGGCAGACCCCAGGCGCCGTCCGGTCCCTGCTCGCCCAGCAGGTACGTCAGTCGCCGGCCATGACCGCCGAGCCACGGCGCGTCGGCGACCAGGCGACCCGTCTCGTAGACCGAGGCGCTCACCCGCCCGGCCGGTTCCCGCTCAAGGTCCACGACCAGGTCGGCGGCGGCGTCGGCGACGGTCTGCGCCGTCTCGGGCAACGCGGTCACGCCGGCGGCCGTCACGGCGTACCCCAGAAGTCGGTGGACCGATAGAAGCCGCTGCTGAAGCCGATCTGCCGGGACAGGTAGTCGGCCGCCACCGGGCAGTCGACGCGCAGCGCCGCGAGTTGGTCCCGGGCCTCGGCGACCAACTCGGCGATCCGCTTCTCCACCTCGGCGCGGGACACCAGCAGCAGTGCGTTGAGGTCCCCCCAACGCAGGTCGCGTTCGTAGCTGCCGAGGTCGTTGACCAGGCGCAGGATCCGCTGCACCTGGTCGCTCGCGGCGAGCAGCGCGTCCAGGTGCGCCAGGGTCGCCGGGTCGTCGGCGTGGATCCAGTGCACGACGTTGACCACGGTGCAGGCCAGGTTGGCGGCGTTGTCCAGGTACTCCGCGAACCCGGGCAGTGTGTCCGGCGTCTGCTTCCAGTCCCACTCCCGGGCCATCGCGGCGAGCACCTTGTGGGTCTCCTCCCGCCAGCGCTCGCGGTGCGTCGCGAAGGCCGGCACGGCGGCGAGTTCGTCGCGCAACTCGGCGAGGAAGGCACCGAGCTGGTCGCCCTCCTCCGGCGTACCGCCGTCGACAACCGCCAGGCAGCGGGCGGTCAGCCGGTCGATCTCGTCGCGCGAGTGGGCCTCGTGGTCGACGAGCCAGTCGATGGCGAAGCCCCACAGCACCGCCCGGTTGGTGACCCGGAGCCGGTCGAGGTCGCACCACGGCGCGCCGAAGGCGATCGCCATCGCCACGGTGCCGAACAGGGTGGCGTCGAAGGGCCGGGGCGGGAACAGTTCGGGGTACGCGGCGGCGACCGCCGCCAGGTCACGCTGGCCCTTCGCAGCGAGGGCACAGATCCGGCCCTGTTCTGCGGCGTCGGTCATCTGGTCCCCGGGGCCGCCCGGCGACACCTCGGTCCGGTAGCTCATGCCGCGACACCCTGTACGGGGCGCAGGACCACCTCGACCGGCTCCAGGGGACGCAACGCGGCGGCCACCTTGATGCCGGGTACGGCCGGCCGGCACAGCCGGAACCGGAACCGGCTCAGCAGGCTGGCCACGATCAGCATCGCCTCCAGATAGAACAGGTGCATGCCCAGGCACTGGTGGGGGCCACCACCGAACGGGAAGTGCGTGTACCGGTGCCGCTGCTGGGCCTGCTCCGGCCGGAACCGGTCCGGGTCGAAGACCTCGGGTCGCTCCCAGAACATCGACATGCGGTGGGTGATCAGCGGGCTGACCACCACAGTGGAACCGGCCGGGATCCGGACCCCACCGATGACGTCTTCCTCGACCGCGTTGCGGGGGAAGAGCCAGCCGATCGGATAGAGCCGGAGCAACTCGTCCAGCACCTGCCGGGTGTACCGCAGGTCGCGCAGGTGCTCCTGGCGTACCGGCTGGCCGCCGACCACCTCGTCGATCTCGGCGTAGAGCCGGGCAGCGATCTCGGGGTTGCGCTCGATGTGCGGCCACAGCCAGGTCAGCACACTGATCGTGGTCTCGGTGGTGGTGGCCACCATCGCCACCGTGTCGTTGCGGACCTGCTGCTCGTCGAGTCGGCCACCGCTCTCGGTGCGGCCCCGCCACAACGTGCTGATGATGTCGTCGGCGTCGTCGGCGGTCTCGTGGCGGGCGGCCCGCACGGTCGGCAACAGCAGGTCGTCGATGAGTTGCACGGCCCGACGGAACGTCCGGTCACCCGGCATGGGCGCGGCGAGCGGCGCCCAGGGCATCAGGATCCTCGGCATCACCGACCGGGCGATGTCGTCCTGTGCCTGCATGATCCGCATCGCATCGGGCACCGAGATCCGGTCGGCGAAGAAGACCCGCATGATCGCGGAGCAGACGATTCGGGCCTGTACGGTGCCCATGTTCACGGGTCGACCGGTGCGTGCCGGCTCCGCCAGTTCGTCGACAGCCTCCTCGATCGCCACGGCGAGACGGTCGACCATCGCGTCGATGCGACGGGCGGTGAACAGCGGCTGGAGGATCTGTCGGCTGTCGGCCCAGTACTCGCCGTCGCTGAGGATGCCCTCGCCGAAGAGGCGTTTCAGCGGGCGCCACTGCAGACCGTCGCCGGCGCGCACGTAGTTGTCGGACCGTTCGCGCAGGACCCGTTGCAGGTGCTCAGGATGGGTGACCAGGTACGGGCGCAGCGAACCGAGATTGAGCCGGACCACCTCACCTGCCGAGCGTTCGCCGAACTCGACGAGGGCGCTCGCCGGATCACGCAGCAGACTCGGTAACGTGTGCCGCAAGGGAATCGATGCCGGTCTCCGGGTTCGGGCGCAGTTCACGTCGTCGGCTCCCAGTTGCACGGGCCCCGGGGGTGAGGGGCGTTACTCTTCGAAATGCCACGATTGCGATGAGCATGACATTGCCGTAGCGCTCCTTACTAGTCACGCAACGAGAAATCTTCATGGCCGGCATTCCCGCCGTCCACAAAGAAGATCGCGGCCGGGCACGTCGTGGTCCGGCCCGACCACAGCCGGCCCGGTCCGCGACGGGTCGGCGTCCGACGTCGACTGACGGCACATCGTCCCTGCCCACAAGGGGTTCTGCCGACCGGGCGAGGCAGCCGACAGACCTACCGGCTCATCCCACGCGTCGGCGGGCCGCCGGCCTGCCAGGTGATCTTTGTCATGACGGCCTGACCTCGTGAGAAAGCCGAGCGCGACCGTCCGGTGACCGGGCGACGCGTCGCCGGCGGGCGCGACGATCGGCCGCACCGCACCGACGGACTCCGCCCGGAGAATGCGGGCACGACCCGTCTCGCTGTGCCAGGCTCAGGGGCATGGACGACACGACGATCCTGAGCCGGATCTCCGATCTGGTCGACGAGGAACACCGGCTGCGCGCCGAGGCGCAGGCCCACGAGGCGGGCACCGACGACGATGCCCGTACCCGGCTGCGTGAGCTGGAGGAGTCCCTCGACCAGTGCTGGGACCTGCTCCGCCGTCGGCGCGCCGCGCGGCAGGCACACGGCGACCCCGACGCCCAGGGCGCACGCCCGGTGCCCGAGGTCGAGCGGTACCTCCAGTAGGGCACCTGTCGGGCTCCGGGTGGCGGCGGGACCGCCACCCGGAGTCCGTCGTCCGTCCCGGCCGACGGCCGGGTTCGGACCGTCAACGCAGGCCGGCCTCGCGGGCCAGCATGTCGGTCAGGGCGTCCGGTTCCGAGGGCAGGCCACGGGCGGTGAACCAGGTGGCGACGACCCGGACGTCCCGGGCCAGGAAGTCCCGTCCCTGCGGGTTGGCCACCACGTCGACCACCTGCGGCAGGTCGATCAGGACCAGCCGCCCCTCGTGCACCAACAGGTTGTACGGCGACAGGTCGCCGTGGGCGTACCCGGCGCGGGCCAGCACCACCAGGGCGTCGACGAGTTGCTCCCACAGCCTGCGCAGCTCACCCGACTCGGGACGCAGCTCGGCCAGCCGGGGCGCGGCCTGCCCCTGGTCGGGGTCACCGAGGAACTCCAGCATCAGCTCGGTGCCGCGCAACTGCACCGGGTACGGCACGGCGACGGTGCCGTACCGTTCGCCGATCTCCCAGAGCCGGGCCAGGGCGGCGAACTCGGCGGCCGCCCACTGCCCGGCGATCATCTGCCGGCCGAACGCGGTCCGCCCGGTCATCGCCCGCATCTCCCGGGAACGGCGGACCCGACGGCCTTCGAGGTATCCGGCGTCGCGGTGGAAGAGCCGGTGCCGGGGATCGCGGTAGCGCTTCGCGGCCAGCAGGCAGGACCGGCCGGTCTCCGGCACGGCCCGGCGGACCAGGTGGACGTCGGCCTCCTTGCCGGTCTTGAGCACCCCGAGTTCGGTGTCCTTCGCGGCCAGGTCGGTGACCAGCCACGCCGGGTGGGGTTGCGGACCGTGGAGCGCGTCGTCCCAGGAGGACCAGAGCTCGCCGGTCACCGGGTCGGGCCCGTCGTCCGGGTCGGTCGGGGCGGGGCCGGACGGCCGCCCCCGCTTCAGGAAGTGTGGTTCGTCGTCGTCGAAGCGGCGTTTGCCGCGGGCTCGATGCTCCGGCACCGAGAAGTCGTGATCGCGCACTGCGCTGGTCGTCCCTTGTTCGAGGCGGATGGAGGCAGGAGTTGACCTGCGAAGACGGCCATGACCGACCTCCTCTCCTCGACCGGACCCAGGCCCGGCAGCACGATGCGCGGACCATGTTGGTCGCGTCGGCGCGGCGGGGCAACCGGTTTTCCGCGTCAGGCGCGGGTACGCCCCGCAGCGCCACCCGTGGCACCCATGATCGCGGCGATGGCGGCGATCACGGTGTCGACGGTGACCGTCGGGGCGAACCGGGCGTCCGTCCACGGCCGGCCCCGATGCAGCCAGATGCTGGGCAGGCCGACCGCGGTGGCGCCACCGATGTCGGCCTCCGGGCCGTCGCCGATCACCCAGGCTCCGCGCAGCGGCATCCGGGCCCGCTGCGCGGCCAGCGCGAAGATCCGCGGGTTGGGCTTGCTGACCCCGGCCTCCTCGGAGATCACCCAGTCGGCCACGTACCGGTCCAGGCCGGTCCGCCGGATCTTGGTGTCCTGCTGGCGGACCGCACCGTTGGTGACCACCACCGGCATCCAGCCGGCGTCGTCGGCGATCCGCAGCGCGCAGGCGACCAGTGGATCGAGCCGGGTGAACTCCACGACGCCGTCGTGCAACTCCTCGACCAGGTCGATGGAGGGGATCCGCAGCCGGTAGCGGTCCCGGATGGCGTCCGCGACGTCCCACCGGTCGGTCAACCCGTCGGCGTCTATCGACAAGAGCCACTCGATGTCATGCGCGGGCGCGCCGATGCCGTCGAGGAAGCGCTCTGCCCAGGTACGGAACGGCCCGGCTCGATCGAGCAGGGTGTTGTCCAGATCCAGCAGGAGCAGCGGCACTCGGGCACCTTACGGGAATTCGGTACCCGCCCGACAGGGCCGGAGGTTACGCGGTGATGTCGTACCGGCACTGGCCCCGACCGGAACCACATATCCAAGCCGTACGTACGGTTTGCGTTACCCCGGGTGAGCTGACACGATCGAGACGTGCCCAGAGTAAGTCAGGACCAGCTCGACGCTCGCCGACACGAGATCCTCACCGCCGCGCGTGCCTGCTTCGCCCGGCACGGCTACGAGGGCGCCACCGTGCGCCGGCTCGAAGAGGCGACCGGGCTGTCCCGAGGGGCCATCTTCCACCACTTCCGGGACAAGGACTCGCTCTTCCTGGCCGTCGCCGAGGACGACGCGGCGGTGATGGTGGAGACGGTCGCCCGCAACGGTCTGGTCCAGGTCATGCGGGACCTGCTCGCCCGCGCGGTCTCCCCGGACACCACCGGATGGCTCGGCAGTCAACTGGAGGTCTCCCGACGCCTGCGCACCGATCCGGCCTTCGCCAGACGGTGGGCCGAGCGGTCGGCGGCCATCGCCGAGGCCACCCGCGACCGCCTGTCCCGGCAACGCGAGGCCGGGGTGCTGCGCGAGGACGTACCCATCGACGTGCTGGCCCGCTTCCTCGAACTCGCCTACGACGGCCTGGTCCTGCACCTGGCCATGGGGCGACCCGCCGGTGACCTCGGGCCCGTCCTGGACCTGGTCGAGGAGGCCGTGCGCCGCCCCTGAACGATCGGTAACGGCCTGGTAACCCCGCCGCCCCGGCCTCGGCACGGTGGCAGCCGCGCTCCACAATGAGTACGCGTCCCCTTCGCGCGACAGGAGCAGGCCATGAAGGATCCCGTGGCGGACTTCCACACCTGGGGCATTCCCAGCCGTACCTTCCTGTTTCTCTACCTGGCGGCGGCGCTCGTCCTCGTCGTCGGCACCCTGATCCAACGCCGGGCGCTGCTGTCCGGCCGCTCCGCGCCCCCCGCCGCCCAGCTCGGCCCGCAGCAGGTCGCCTACCTCAACGGCGGCGAGAACCTGGCGGTCTGGACCGCCATCGGCGCGCTGCGCGGCCAGGGTGTCATCGGGGTGGACCAGCACCACCGGCTGACCGTCGACGCTCCCCTTCCGCCCGGCGCGACCCCGCTCGACCGCGCCGTCCACCACGCCGCCAGCCAGCGCTGCCCCGCCCGCCAGGTCATCACGACCGAGTGGGTGAGCCGGGCGCTCACCGAACTCCGGGAGGGGCTGGACCGGCACGGGTTGCTGGTCACCCCGGAGCAGCGGGCGGCCCTACGGATCGGCCCGCTGCTGATGGCCGTGCTGGCGGCGGTCGGGATCGCGCGCATCTTCGCCGGCGTGGCCAACGGGCGGCCCGTCTGGTATCTCGTGGCCGTCGTACTCGGGCTCCTGGTGGTGACCACGCTGCTGTTCGCCCTGGTGCCCCGACGGACCCGGGCCGCCGACGCGGCGCTGGGGCTCCTCCGCGTGCGCAACCACCACCTGGCGCCCCACAGCAACCCGTCGTACGCCACCTACGGCGCTGCCGGCACCGCCATGGCGGTGGCCCTCTACGGCAGCGCCACGATCTGGGCCATGGACCCCACCTTCGCCCAGCAGGCCGAACTCCAGCGCCAGGCGGCCACCAGCACCGGCGGCACCACCGCCTGTGGCGGCGGCAGCACCGCAGGCGCCAGCGACAGTGGCGGTGGCTGCGGTGGTGGAGGCGGCGGCGGATGTGGCGGCGGCGGTGGGTGCGGCGGATGACCGGCCCGTACGGGGTCGGCATCGGCTGGCGACCGGAGATCGCCGGATTCGTCGCGGAGCTGCCCGGCCTGCGCTTCGTCGAGGTGGTCGCGGAGGGCGTGTCCCCCACCGACCCGCCGGACGGGCTGGTCGAGCTGCGACGGCGCGGCGTGACCGTGGTGCCGCACGGGGTACGGCTCTCCCTCGGCGGCACCGATCCGGTCGAGCCGGCCCGGGTCGGCCACCTGGCGGCGGTCGCCGAACTGCTGGCGGCACCCCTGGTCAGCGAGCACATCGCCTTCGTCCGGGCCGGTGGGCTGGAGGCCGGACACCTGCTGCCGCTGCCCCGTACCCGCGAGGCGGTCGACGTGGTCTGCGCCAACGTCGCCCGGGCCCGGGCCGACCTGCCGGTGCCGATCGCGCTGGAGCCGATCGCCGCGCTGTTCGACTGGCCGGACGACGAACTCGACGAGGCCACCTTCCTCACCGAGATCCTGGACCGCACCGACGCCCTGCTGCTGCTCGACATCGCCAACGTGCACGCCAACGCCCGTAACCGGGGCACCGACCCGCTCGCCCTGCTGGACCGACTGCCGTTGGACCGCGTCGCGTACGTACACGTCGCCGGCGGCGCCGACCACGGCGGCTTCTACCACGACACCCACACCGACCCGGTCAGCCAGGACGTCCTCGACCTGCTCGCCGAGCTGTGCGCGCGACACCGGCCACCGGCGGTCATGCTGGAACGCGACGGGCACTACCCGCCCGCCGCCGACCTGCGCGCCGAGTTGGACGCCATCGCCACCGCCAGCGGCTTGCCGGTGGTGACGTGAGCACCGACGCCCCCGAGCCACCCGCGCCGGGTGGCACGCTGGCCGAGCGGCAGGCACGACTGGTGGCCGCGCTGGTGGCCGGTGGCGCACCGCCACCGGGGTTCGCGCCCGCACCGCTGGCCCTGTCTCTT
>NZ_SISL01000282.1:0-7906 GCF_004307965.1 Verrucosispora sp. SN26_14.1
GCGGCGAACAGCCCGGCGGCGCGGAACGCGTCCACCATGGCCGGCAGCGCGACGTCGTCGAGCCGGTGGGCGTACGCGAGGTAGCGCTCCCGGTCGACACCGGCGAGCGTGCTGTCGGCGTCGACGCAGGCGTCCACGCCGAGCTGCCGCAGGGCGGCCTGGTCGTGCTCGGCCTGCGCAGCGGTGACCGGCCGTCCGGCGGGTTCGACGAACGCGGCCAGCCGCCGCTCCAGCGGGGTGTCGCCGTCGACCACCACCACCGCCCCGGCGACCGCCGGATGTCCGCCCAGCGCCGCCTCGATCTCGGCCAACTCGATCCGGTAGCCCCGGATCTTGACCTGGAGGTCCTCCCGGCCGAGGAACTCGATGGTGCCGTCGGGCAGGTACCGGCCCAGGTCACCGGTGCGGTACAGCCGCTCACCGGTCTGCGGGTGCACGACGAAGCGCTCGGCGGTGCGCTCGCGGTCGTTGAGGTAGCCCACCGCCAGCCCCACACCGCCGATGTACAGCTCGCCGCTGACCAGGTCCGGACGGGGCCGCAGGGCCGCGTCGAGCACGTGGAAGCTCTGGTTGGTCAGCGGGCGGCCGTACGGGATGCTGCGCCACTCCGGGTCGACCTGCTCGATCGGATACCAGATCGACCAGATGGACGCCTCGGTCGCCCCGCCGAGGCTGACGATGCGCAGTCCGGGCACCCGGGCACGGATCTGGTCCGGCAGCGCCACCGGGATCCAGTCGCCGGAGACCATCGCCAGTCGCAGTCCGTCCGGCACGGTGGCGGTGGCCGAGACGAGGTAGTCGTGCAGCATCTGCAACTGGGCCGGCACCGAGTTCCACACCGTGACGCCGTGCGTGCCGACCAGGTCGGCCCAGTGCGACGGGTCCCCGCGCCGCTGCGGGTCGGGCAGCACCACCGCGCCGCCCACCGAGAGCGGGCCGAAGACGTCGTACACCGACAGGTCGAAGCCGAGGTTGGAGAGGCCGAGCACCCGGTCGTCGGGGCCGACGCCGAAGCGGTCGTTGATGTCGAGCACCGTGTTCACCGCGCCACGGTGATTGATCATGACGCCCTTGGGGCTACCGGTGGAGCCGGAGGTGTGGATGATGTACGCCAGCTCCTCCGGGTCGCCGGAGCCCTCGACCGGCTGCGGCTGCCCGGTGCCGAGCAGGTCCACGTCGAGCAGGCGCAGCCCCTCGGCCCAGCCGTCCCGGTCCACTCCGGACTGGGTCAGCGCGCACCGGATCCCGGCGTTGGTCAGGATGGTCCGGCGGCGCGCCGCCGGCTGCGAGGTGTCCACCGGTACGTAGACGCAGCCGGCCAGCAACGCGCCGAGCACCGCGACGACCTGCTCCCAGCCCCGGTCCATGACCACCGCGACCAGTTCCTGGCGGCGGCAGCCGGCGGCGGTCAGCGCCTCGGCCACCCCGGCGGCCCGACCGAGCAGCTCGGCGTAGTCCAGCGTGCGGTCGGCGGCGACGACGGCGGGCCGGTCCGGGGTGCTCAGCGCCTGCAACACCACCCTGTCGTGCAGCATCCCGGCGGGGACCGGGGCCTGCGTCCGGTTGGTCTCGGCGCGACGGTCCCGCGTCGCCTCGGGCGGGTCCGGGTGCCCGGTCCCGGTCCAGGCCGCGTCGTCGCCGGCCAGCCGGTGCAGCACCGCGTCGTACGCGGCGAACATGTCGTCGACCACGCCGGGCGGGAAGACCTCCTCGCGGACGTCCCAGTTGGACACCAGGCCGCCGTCACGCTCGATGTTCTGGCAGTCGATCCAGACCTGCGGCGTCTGGCTGATCCCGTAGCCCAGCTCGCCCAGCGGCGCGCCGCCGGCGGCGGCCCCGGCCGAGGTGATGCCGATGGCGCTGGTGAAGACCACCGGGAAGAGGGCCGCCTCGGCGCCCTGCCGGCGGGCGATCTCCCGCATCACCTCGATGCCGCTGAACGAGCGGTGGTCCAGGTCCTCCCAGAGCTGGGCCTGCAGGTCCCGGGCCCGCTCGTCGAAGCGGCGGGTCGGGTCGGCGTCCACGGCCAGCAGGTCCACCGAGGTGAAGTCGCCGACCAGCGCGTTGACCTGGTCGTGCACCGGCGCGCGGTTGAGCAGGGTGATGTCGAGGGTGAACCGGGACCGCCGGCTGTACGCCGCGATGGTGTCCGAGAACGCGGCCAGCACCGCACCGGACGGACTGACCCCGTGCCGGCCGGCGCGCTGCCGCAGCCCCTCCCAGACCTGCGACGAGAGCCGGGTCTCCCAGCGGCGGAACCGGCCCTCGCTGTCGGCGGGACGGGCCACCGTGGGCAGTTCCGGCGCGGCCGGCAGCTCGTCGACCCGGGCCAGCCACCACTGCTTGTCCCGCTCGTGGCGCGGGCTGTCCCGCACCGCGCGCTCGGCGAGCTGGTAGTCCCGAAAGGTGATCTCCAGCGGCGGCAGCGGCTCGTCCGGCCGGTGATAGAGCCGGTGCAGCTCGTCGAGGACCACCTGGACGCTGATGAAGTCGGCGATCAGGAAGTCGATCGAGACGTGCAGCACGGTCCGGTGGTCGGCGCGGGTGATCCGGGCGGCGAACAGCGGCCACCGGTCGGGCGTGTGCACCAGGTGGTCCATCTCGGCGCGGACGGCGCTGACCGCCGCGTCGACCACCGCCTCGGGACGGCCGGTCAGGTCGATCACGGGCACCTCGAACGGCGGCACCTCCGCCAGCACGCGCTGCGCGCCGTCGGCCTCCACCACCGCGCGGAGCATGTCGTGCCGGGCGATCAGGGCCCGCCAGGCGGCGGTCATCCGCTCCGGGTCCAGCTCGGGATAGACCAGTTCGCCGTAGCCGTGACAGGCGACGCCGCCGTACGCGAACGTCTCGCCCCGCCCGAGCAGGTACGCCGCCTGCACGTCGGTGACCGGGAACGGGTCGTGCCGGTGCGCCCGGTCGGGGACCAGGGTGCCGTTGCCGGCGGCGTTGTCGAGGTGCGCGACGATCTCGTCGCGTCGGGCGCGCAACGCCTCGCGACGATCCGGCGTCATCGCCCCCTGGGGTGCCCGGAAACGCAGCTGACCGGCCTCCAACCAGACCCGTACCCCCACGCTCTCCAACTCGGCGAGCAGGTCACCGGCGGACGACTGACTCATATCGTGCCCTCCTCGAAGTCACCGGGTTCCACCGCGCCGCGGTGGGCGTCGAAGACGTCTGCCAACTGCGCCACGGTCGGCGCCAGGAACAGCTGCCGCAACGACAGCTCCACCCCGTGGCGCAGCCGCAGCGTCTCCACCAGCCGGGTGGCCAGCAGGCTGTCCCCGCCGAGGGCGAAGAAGCTCTGCTGCCGGCCGATCCGCTCGCACTCGAGCACCTCGGCCCAGATCTCGGCGATCAGCTTCTCGCTGTCCCCGCGCGGGCTCTCGTCGGCCGCGTCGTCGGGTTCGGTGTCCACCTGGGCGGTCAACGCCCGACGGTCCACCTTGCCGTTGGCGGTCAGCGGCAGCCCGGGGACGCCGACCACCCGTTCCGGCACCATGTAGCTGGGCAGCCGAGTCGCCAGGAAGCCGACCAGGGCCGCCTCGTCGACCGGTTCGTCGGCGGCGACCACGGCCAGCGCCAGCCGCCGGTGCGTACCCTCGCCGACGGTCAGCCCGACGGCGCGGGCCACCCCGGCGTACGCCTCCGCGGCCGCCTCGATCTCCCCCAGCTCGATCCGGTGCCCACGGATCTTGACCTGGAAGTCGACCCGGCCGAGGAACTCCAGCGTGCCGTCGGGCCAGTACCGGCCGAGGTCCCCGGTGCGGTACCACCGCTGTCCGTCCACGGTGACGAACTGTCGTGCGGTGGTCTCCGGGTCGCCCCGGTAGCCCCGGGCCACCCCGACACCGCCGATCCACAGCTCACCGGGGACCCAGTCCGGGCAGTCCCGGCCGCGTGGATCGACCACCCGGTAGCGCTGGTTGCGCAACGGCAGCCCGTACGGCACGGACCGCCAGTGCGCGGGCACCACGTCGATGTCACAGGCGTTGGACCAGATGGCCGCCTCGGTCGCCCCGCCGAGGGCGACGAACCGGGCCTCGGGGCACCGGTCGCGCAGCCGTCCGGGCAGGTCGAGCCCGACCCAGTCGCCGGAGAGCAGGGCCAGCCGCAGCCCGTCGGGCAGGCCGTCGGTGTCGGCCGCGACCAGCAGCATGTCCAGCAGCGCGGGCACCGAGTTCCAGATCGTCACCCCGGCACTGCGGGCGACGGCGACCCACCGGCGGGCCTCCCGCCGGTCCTCGTCGGCGACGCAGACCACCGCACCGCCGGCGCCGAGCAGACCGAAGACGTCGTACACGGACAGGTCGAAGTCGAGCGCCGAGATGGCCAGCACCCGGTCGTCGGGGCCGACGCCGTAGCGGGTGTTGATGTCGTCGACGGTGTTCAGCGCCGCCCGGTGGGTGATCTCCACGCCCTTCGGCTCACCGGTGGAGCCGGAGGTGAAGATGATGTAGGCGAGCCGGTCCGGGTCCACCCCGACCGGTGCGGGCAACGGGGTGGCGGGCGTGTCCGGCGCCACCACCGGGTGACCGGTGTCCAGGTCGGGTGGGGCGACGACGGCGCGTACCCCGGCCCGGGAGTAGATCCGGTCGCGGCGCTCGGCCGGCTGGTCGACGCCGACCGGGACGTAGTGTCCGCCCGCCGCGAGCACGCCGAGGACCGCGGCGACCTGGTCGACGCCGCGCGGCAGGGTCACCGCGACGGCGTCACCGGGCTGGACGCCGTGCGCGCGCAACGCCCCGCCGAGACGCAGCGCCCGCACGGCGAGTTCGCGGTAGTCGACCGTGAGTCCGTCGGCGGTGACCACGGCGGTCGCGTCGGGCGTGGCGGCGGCGTGCCGGAAGAAGCCGGTGTGCAGCAGGCCGGTCGGCAGCGGGCCGGCGGTGTCGTTGACCGTGTCCCGGACCCGCCGCTGCGCCGCCGGCAGCGGGGCCGGGGGCACGGCCTCCCAGTCCGCCGTGGTCAGCCGCAGCAGCAGCTCCCGGTACGCGTCGAACATGGCGTCGAGCAGGCCGGGCGGGAACAGTTCGTCGACCGAGTCCCAGTTGTAGACCAGTCCGCCGTCGCGCTCCATCACCTGGTTGTCGAGCCAGACCTGCGGGGTCTGCGAGATGCCCCAGACCAGCTCGCCGAAGGGGAAGGACATCTCGCTCATGCCACCGGCGACACCGAGGGCGCTGGTGAACACGACCGGCATGCTGACCGCGCCGCCCTGCTGACGGCGGGCCAGTTCGCGCAGCACCCACAGCGCGGAGACCGAGTCGTGGGCCATCCCCTCCCAGACCTGCTCCTGGGTGCGCCGGACCACGTCCAGCCAGGTGTCCCCCTCCCCCGCCCGATGCGCCAGCAGCAGCAGGGAGGTGAAGTCGCCGAGGATGTTGTTGATGTCGGGGTGCACGTCACGACGGTTGAACAGGGTGAGGTTGAGGGTCAGCTCCCCGCGACCGCACCAGGCCGACAGCACCTCGGCGAAGGCGGCGGCGAGCACGCTGGCCGGGGTCACCCCGTGCCGCCGGGCCTGCTCGGTCAGCCGGGCCCACTGCGTCGGGTCGAGCCGGTCCTCCCGGCGGACGAAGCGCGGGGCGACCACGGTGTCCGGGTCCACGGCGAGCGGCAGCGGCGGCGCGGGCGGGAGGCTGTCCAGCCGCTCCCGCCAGTACCGCTGGTCGTCCTCGACGGTCGACGAGTCGGCCAGCACGTAGTCACGGAAGGTCACGCCGACCGGCCGCAGCGAGGCCGCCGGGTCGGTGTAGAGCGTGGTCAGCTCGTCGAAGAAGATCACGATGCTGAGCGCGTCGAGCACGATGTAGTCGAAGCTGAACCCGATCCGGACCCGGCCGTCGGCGTACCGGACGGCGGCGATCTCCAGCAGCGGCCACCGGCTCGGGTCGGGGACCCGGTGGGCCATCCGCTCCCGCAGTTCGCGCAGTTCGGCGTCACCGCCGTCGCGGACGGTGATCCGGAACCGGTCCACCTCGGCCAGCACCCGCTGGTCGCCGTCGTCGTCGAAGATCGCGCGGAGCATGTCGTGCCGGGCGACCAGCAGGTCGACCGCGTCCTCCAGCCGGTCCAGGTCGACGTCCGCGCCGTCGAACTCCCAGTACCAGTGCGAGCCGACGCCGCCGAGCGCGAACTCGCTGCTGCGCCCCAGCCAGTACGCCCGCTGCACGTCGGTGGGGGGAAAGGGCGCGTACCGGTTCGCCGGGTCGGCCCGCAGTGCGACGGCGACCGGGCGGTCCCCCTCGACGCGGCGCAGGGTGGCGGCGAAGTCGGCCAGCACCGGGGTGGCGAAGAGTTGGCGCAGGTTCGCGCCGTCCAGCCCGGCGGCGCCGAGCAGCGCCATCGAGCGGGTGGCCACCAGGCTGTCGCCACCGGCGGCGAAGAAGCTCTGCCGCCGCCCGACGGCGGGCACCCCGAGCAGCTCGGCCCAGATCCGGGCCACCTCGCGCTCGATGTCGCCGACCGGCGGTTCGAGCTGCTCGGTCCCGGGGCGGGCGGCGTCGACCAGGCGGGCCACCGCCCGTCGGTCGATCTTGGCGTTGGCCGACAGCGGCAGATCGTCGGTGAGCACCACCCGCTCGGGCACCATGTACCCGGGCACCTGCTCGGCCAGCCAGTCACGCAGCGCGGCCGGGTCCAGGTCGGTCTCGGTGATGACGGCGACGGCGAGTTGCCGGGGCGTACCGAGGGCGACCGCGACCGCGCGGCGGACGGCGGGGTGCCGTTCCAGTGCGGTCTCGATCTCCCCCAACTCGATCCGGTGCCCCCGGATCTTGACCTGGGCGTCGGCCCGACCGAGGAACTCGACGGTGCCGTCCGGGTGGTAGCGGGCCAGGTCACCGGTGCGATACCAGCGCACCCCGTCGATCTCGCGGAACTGCGCGGCGGTGCGGTCGGGGTCGCCCCGGTAGCCGTCGGCCACCGAGAGGCCACCGATCCAGAGTTCACCGGTGACCCAGTCGGGCCGGTCCCGTCCCGCCGGGTCGGTCACCCGCATGAGCTGGTTGGCCAGGGGCACGCCGTACGGCACCGAACGCCAGTCCCCGGGCACCGGCACCGGCACCACCTGGACGGTGGAGTGGATCGCGGTCTCCGTGGTGCCGCCGAGCGCCACCAGGACCGCGCCCGGGGCCTGTGCGGCCAACCGTCCGGCCAGGTCGAGCCCGACCCAGTCGCCACCGAGCAGGGCCAGCCGCAGCGGCAGGTCGCCGTCGGCACCGGCGGTCAGCAGCATGTCCAGCAGCGCCGGCACGGACTGCCAGACGGTGACCCGGTGCCGGCGGACCAGCTCCACCCAGCGGTCGGCGTCCCGCCGCTCGTCCTCGCCGACGCAGACCAGCGCCGCACCGGCGTTCAGCATGCCGAACATGTCGTACACGGAGAGGTCGAAGTCGAGGGCCGAGACCGCGAGCACCCGGTCCTCCGGACCGACGTCGAAGCGCCGGCCGATGTCGTCGATCGTGTTGACCGCCGCCCGGTGCGGCACCTGCACGCCCTTCGGCTCGCCCGTGGAGCCGGAGGTGAACAGCAGGTAGGCCGGGTCGTCGTCGGTGCCGGGAACCGGGCCGGCGGGCGGGTACGAGCGGTCCGCCACGTCGAGCACGCACAGGTCTGCGGGCAGTTCCGGCAGGGGCACCCCGGTCACCACGTGCCGCACCCCGGCCACCGTGTGGATCCGGGCCCGGCGGGCGGCCGGCTGGTCGACGCCGACCGGCACGTACACCCCGCCGGCCCGCAGCACGCCGAGCACCGCGACGACCTGCCGTGGTCCCTTCTCGACGGTGACCGCCACCGGGTCGCCCGGACGGAGCCCGTTGGCGACCAGCGCTCCGGCGACGCGGTCGGCCTGCGCGGCCAGGTCGCCGTAGTCGAGCCGGCCGTCGGTGCCCCAGAGCAGCGC
>NZ_SISL01000283.1:0-7839 GCF_004307965.1 Verrucosispora sp. SN26_14.1
ACCGTCGCCGGACCGGTGCGACGCGGGCCGCCGGCCGCCTGCGCTCCGAGCGCCTCGCACCGTACGTCCTGGTCGCCCCCGCCGTGCTGATCATCGTGGTGCTGCGGCTGTATCCGCTGCTGCTCGGCGTCAACTTCTCGTTCACCGGGGACGGGGCCCGCGACGGCACGGCGGTGGGCGTCGACAACTACCGGGAACTGCTGGCCGACCCGCTGTTCCGGACCGCGCTGGGCAACGTCGGGTGGCTGGTGCTGCTGCTGCCGGTGGCGGTGGCGATCCCCGGCCTGCTGGCGACCTTCATCTACCTCCGGGTCCCCGGGCACCGGCTCTACCGCAGCGTCTACTTCTTTCCGGCCGTGCTCTCCCCGGTCATCGTCGGCGCGATCTTCAACCTGCTGCTCGCGGTGGACGGCCCGCTCAACTCCCTGCTCGGCCCGGCCGGTGTCGGCCCGATCGACTGGCTCGGCGACCCGGGCATCGCGATGTTCGTGGTGGTCGGCGTGCACGTCTGGGCCACCTTCGGGATGTCCCTGGTGGTCTTCCTCGCCGGCTTCGCGACCCTCGACGCCGCCCTGCTGGACGCCGCCCGGGTGGACGGGGCCTCACTGCCCCAGGTCATCCGGCACGTGATCGTCCCGGGGCTGTCCCGGACCATCCAGTTCGTCTTCGTCACCACGATGATCGGCATGTTGACCTCGATGTTCGGCCTGCTGTTCGTGATGACCAGCGGCGGCCCGGAGGGGTCCACCTACCTCCCGGAGTACTACATCTGGATCCAGCAGGGCCAGATGAACCGTCCCGCCCTCGCCTCGGCCGCCTCGACGGTCCTCTTCGTGATCATGCTCGTGGTGGGGCTGGTGCAGATCAAACTGCTCAGCCGGGCCGGAAGGGAGAACTGATGTCACGCCTGCGGCCGGGGCGGTGGCTGATCGCCGTCCCGATGCTGGTGCTCGCCCTGGCGACGATCTACCCCCTGCTGTTCACCGCGAACGTCGCGATGAAGACCCGGCGCGACTACATCCTCGACCGTTTCGCCCTGACCGACAAGCTGCGCTGGGACAACATCGAGACGGCGTGGAGCAGCGTCGGCATGAGCCGATACTTCGTCAACTCGGTGATCGTGGTGTCGTCGTCGGTGCTCCTGCTGTTGCTGCTCGGCTCGATGGCCGGCTTCGCCCTCAGCCAGGTGCGCTTCCGCGGGTCGCGGGCGCTCTTCCTCGGCTGCCTCGCGGGTCTCTTCGTACCGTTCCAGGTGATCATGGTGCCGCTGGCCCGGATCATGGCCGACACGGCGCTCATCGACACGTACCCCGGGTTGATCCTCGTCTACGTCGCCCAGTTCCTGCCCTTCACCGTCTTCCTGATGACCAGCTACTACCGGTCGATCCCGCCGGAGATCATCGACGCGGCCCGGATCGACGGCAACAGTCTCTACGGCGTGTACCGCCGGATCATGCTGCCGCTGGGCACCCCGGCGCTGCTCTCCGTCGGCATCCTCAACGCCCTGTTCTGCTGGAACGACGTCCTGATGTCGCTGGTCATGATGCCCTCGGCCGACCAGCGCACCCTGATGGTGGGCGTCACCTCGCTGCGCGGGCAGTACTCCGACGACATCCCGACCTTCGCCTCCGGCGTGCTGATCGCCGCGCTCCCCGTCCTGCTGGTCTACCTCTTCCTCCAGCGCCAGATCGCCGACGGCGTCGCCGCCGGCTCCACGAAGGGCTGACATGCGGATCACCGGATATCGGACGCTCAGCACGGTGCAGGAATGGGGACGCCCCGTCGGTGACGCCAACGGCGTCTTCGCCGACGGGGTGGTGCCGGTGTCGATCGTCGTCGTCGACACCGACGAGGGTATCTCCGGAGTCGGCCTCGGCCCGCACGTGGAGATCGATCGGATCTTCGCGGCCCTCGACGGCGAGGACCCGCGCGCCGTCACGACGCTCTACGACCGGATGCTGCGCCACAGCTTCAAGGCCGGACACGGGGGCTCCGTCTTCGGCACCATCGGTGCGCTCGACACCGCCCTCTGGGACATCAAGGCGCAGGCCGCCGGCCAGCCGCTCTGGCGACTGCTGGGCGGACGCGACCGGCGGGTGCCCGCGTACGCCTCCGGCCTGGACATCGGCCTGACCGACGACGAGCTGGTCGACACCTATCGCGCGTACGCCGCGCACGGCCTGCGCGCCGCCAAGCTCAAGGGCGGTCTGGACATCGCCCGCGACCGGCATCGCCTGGGCCTGGTCGAGGAGGTGCTGACCGAGGCCGGGCACGGACGCCGCCCCGGTCTGATGCTCGACGTCAACGAGGCGTGGACCCGCAAGCAGGCCGTCCGCCACGTCGGCGAACTCGAACGCACCCTCGATCTCATCTGGATCGAGGAGCCCGTCCGCCGCTGGGACGCCGAGGGCCTGG
Source organism: Verrucosispora sp. SN26_14.1 (assembly GCF_004307965.1). Classification (NCBI taxonomy): domain Bacteria; kingdom Bacillati; phylum Actinomycetota; class Actinomycetes; order Micromonosporales; family Micromonosporaceae; genus Micromonospora; species Verrucosispora sp. SN26_14.1. The sequence goes on from NZ_SISL01000283.1 coordinate 2,416, forward strand.
CCACCGTCGGGCGGGGCGTGCGCGCCTCCGTCGCCACCGGCGAGAACCTGACCGGGCTGGAACAGTACCGCCCGCTGATCGCCGCCGGGGCGGTCGACATCGTCCAGACCGCCGCCGTCTGGGGAGTCACCCACTTCCTGCGCACGTCGGCCCTGGCGCACGCCCACGACCTGCCGGTCAGCCCGATCGGCAACAGTCCGGTCGGGCTGCTGCACGCGGCGACGTCGGTGCCCAACCACCTGACCAGCGAGTTGCAGAACCTGCGTCCACCGGCCGGCGTCACGCTCGACCTGCACGTCGAGGACGGTGCCTTCGTCCTCGGCGACGCACCGGGCCTCGGCGTCCGCGTCGACGAGGGGGCGATCAGCGCCTCCGTCCTCCGTCCGGCGGCCCGCGGCACCGAGGGGCCCGACGTCCGGCCCGTGTCGGCGGGACGGCGGCTGCTGCCGGAGTACGGCGCTTCGGCACCGGCCCGGACGGCGTACCTGCCGACCGGCGCGACGGTCGGCGGCGTGAACGGCCACAGCGGGCGGGCCGGCGCGCCGCTGGCCGAGTCCGACGGCCACTGAACCGACCGGGTCCGCGCACGGCGATCGGGACCGGCTTCCGTGGTGCGGAGGCCGGTCCCGACCGCTGTCATCGGCGGGTCAGCGTCGCGGTCGTCAGGCCGCGCCGAACCGCCACTGCTGGTTGGTGCCGCCGTGGCAGGTCCACTGCACCAGCCGGGCGCCGTCGGTGGTGGCCGCGCCGTTGACGTCCAGGCAGAGGCCGCTCAGCACGCTCCGGACCGTATAGACACCACTGGTGCCGGTCGCCGTGACGGTGAACTTCTGCTGGTTGCCGGTGCCGCAGGTGGCCTGCTGGAGGAAGGCACCCGCGCTGGTGGACGAGCCGACGATCTCCGCGCACTTGCCGCTGTGCACCGCCTTGAGGGTGACGGCACCGCTGCCGGCGTCGACCGCCTGCCACTTCTGGTTGTTCCCACCGCTGGCGGCCCACTGGTGGATCTGGGCGCCGTCGGCGGTGGAGACCCCGTTGACGTCCATCACCTTGCCGCTGTGCTGCGCGGTGAGGGTCCAGGTCCGCCCGGCCACGCCACCGGTGCCACCGACACCGACCCCCGCACCGCCGAAGGTGTGCGAGTCGAGGTCGAACCAGTTGTTGCCGCTGCCCTTGAAGACCAGGTACAGGGTGTGCGTACCGGCCAGGGCCGTGACGTTCACCGGTGGCGTCGACTGGTAGTTGTCCCAGCCGCCGGTGGCCGGCACCGGCGTGGTGGCCAGCAGCGTGCCGGTGGGGGAGCCGGCCCGCAGCTCGATCGTGCCGCCGCCGGACGGTGACGACAGCCGGTAGCTGACCGTGCTGATGCCGGAGAGGCTCATCGGGGTGAAGGCCACCCAGTCGTTGTTGGAGATGTCGCCGATCCGCTTGCCGCTCTCCGCACCGGCCTGGTCGACCACCCGGGTGCCGGACTGGCTGCTGTAGTACTCGGCCTGCTTGTGCTTGGGCTGGAGGATCACCTGGGCGTGCCCGGTCAGCGGTGCGGCCCCGCCCGCCCCGCCGTTGTCGGTGTAGCGCGCGTTGAGCACATAGAACAGGTTCGCGCCGTCCGGATGCCCGCCGAGCAGGTCGGTGGGGATGGTGCCGGAGCAGCCGGGCAGGTCGGTGGTCTCGTGCGCGTGGTCGTCGTGCCCGAGCGCCGGGTTGAGGATCACCTTGGAGCAGTCGATCGCCGCCCCACCCGGGTCGGAGACGCTGATCTGGTAGGAGACCCGGTCACCGAAGGTGAGCATGCCGCCGTGCGCCGGGGTGGTGATGGTGACCACCGGAGCGGTGTTGCCGACGGTGATCGCCACGTTGGCGAAGCCGGTCTTGCCGGTGCTGTCGGTGACCTTGAGCTGGGCGGTGTAGTTGCCGTTGGCGGTGTAGACGTGCGACGGGTTGGCCGCCGTCGACGTGGTGCCGTCACCGAAGGTCCACTGGTAGCTGATCGTGTCACCGGGGTCCGGGTCCGCCGACCCGGCGCTGGAGAACTGCACGGTCAGCGGGGCGTTGCCGCTGGTGGGCGTGCCGGTGGCCTTGGCGATCGGGGACCGTCCACCCTGGACGTAGTCGATCCGGTAGAGACCCGAGTCGCTGTTGCCGCCGCCGAAGTTGGTGCCCCACTCCAGCAGGTAGAGCGATCCGTCCGGGCCGAACTCCATGTCCATCGGCTTGTTGAACCGGGTGGTGGGCAGGAACGCGTTGGTCCGGGTGACCGCCGTCGCCGAGTCGAAGTGCACCTCCTTGAGATAGCTGCGCGACCACTCGTAGAAGAAGTGGACCCCGTCGTAGTACGGCGGGAACTTCGTCTGCGACGGGTTCGCCGCGTTGTAGCGGTAGACCGGGCCGCCCATCGGCCCCGAGCCGCCGGAGCCCAGCTCCGGGAAGGTGGTCGAGGTGCCGTAGCCGTACCACATGTTCGGCGCGACCACCGGGCGCAGGCTGGTCAAACCGGTGTTGTTGGGGGAGTTGTTGACCGGGGAGGAGCAGTTGAACTTGGCTCCGACCGCACCGGTGTCCGGGTTGTACGGCGCGTACGGCTGGTTGTCGCCGTGGCAGAAGGGCCAGCCGTAGTTGCCCGGTGCCTTGATCACGTTCAGCTCGACGAGACCCTCGGGGCCACGGTTGGTGGTCGGCGGGTTCCGGTCGGGTCCGTAGTCGGCCAGGTAGACCCAGCCGTTGGCCGGGTCGATCGAGAAGCGGAACGGGTTGCGGAAGCCCATCGCGTAGACCTCGGGCCGGGTCTGCGCGGTGCCCTGCGGATAGAGGTTGCCCGACGGGATGGTGTAGCCGCCGCTCGCCGAGGGCCGGATGCGCAGCAGCTTGCCCCGCAGGTCGTTGGTGTTGCCGGCGGTGCGGGCCGCGTCGAGCATGTGCTTGCCCGAGCGCCAGTCCAGCGGCGCGTAGCCCTGCCAGTTGGGGTCGAGGTTGGGCGCGACGTCGTCACCGGTGCCGATGTAGAGGTTGCCGTCCGGGCCGAAGTCCATGTACCCGCCGGTGTGGCCGGGCTCCGGGTACGTCCGGTCGCGGTACGCCGGGATGTCGATGACGGTGACCCCGCTGGACATGTTCAACGTGTCACCGCTCAGCGTGTAGCGGGAGACCCGGTTGATGTCCGTGGAGCTGCTGGCGGGCGAGTGGTACAGGTAGACGTACCCGTTGGTGGCGAAGTTCGGGTCCAGGGCCAGCCCGGTGAGGCCGTCCTCACCGCCGGTGTAGACGCTGAGCGTGCCGGCGGTGACGGTGCTGCTCGTACTCGGCTTGAAGATCTTGATCTGGCCGCCGCGTTGGACGTAGATCACCCGACCGTCGGGGGTCACGGCCAGGGCCATCGGGTCGACGGTGTTGGTGTCCAGCGAGCGCTTCTCGAAGTTGCCCCAGACCGTGCCGCCGCAGTCGCCGGGCTCGTTGCCGGCGGCCCACTTCACCCCGCCGAGCACGTGGTTGCGGAAGTGGGTCTCGCTGTAGGACTCGATGGCGTGGCCCATCGCGGTGGCCCAGACCCGACCGCCGCCGACGGCACGGCACCAGGAGATCGGGTGGTCCGGACCCATCGCCCGGGAACCGGGGTTGTACGTCCGTTCGTCGGCCGTGACCAGCACGTGCACGTCACCGCGCGGGTTCTTGTCGAAGTTGTACCACTCCTCGCTGCGGTTCCAGCGGTCCGGCAGGGTGGCCGTGGAGGGGTGCTTCTTGTCGGCCACGATGGCGGTGCCGGGCAGGACGCCGGGGGAGTGTTCCGGCATGTGCGCGCCGCCGTTGACGGTCTGGTCCCACCACGGGTACTCACCCTCGATGCCCATGTCCGTGGCGTTGTGGACCGCGACGATCCCCTTGCCGGAGGCGAGGAAACCCTCCACCGCCTGACGCTGGGCGGCCGAGGTCCAGACCATGCCGGAGGTCTGGAACATCACGAGGACGTCGAAGGTGGCGAGGTTGGCCGGGGTGAAGACGGCCGAGTCCTCGCTGTGCACCACCTCGAAGTTGTTGGCCGCCGCCTGCTGCTGGAACATCGTGACGCCGGCCGGGATGGAGTCGTGCCGGTAACCGGCGGTCTTGGTGAACACCAGGGCCCGGAAGGCGGGAGCCGCCGCCGCCGGGTTCACGACCGCGAAGGTCAGTAACAGACCCGCGATCACTCCGATGATGGATGTCGTGCGACGCATGGCGTCTCCTCGTGGGACGGGCGGGGGGATACGGGTGGCGCGCCAACGCTTCCGGTGGTGACTCACCGTCATGTCGGACTGAGGTGCCGTCGGGTGGGGGTGGGAAGCCGGAGCGCACCATGCATCGATGTCGTCGGATGTTAACGACGCCATGGATGGTGTCTCCGTGCCGGTGCTGGCTCTCGCGCAGGTGTGTTTTTCCCGGTCCGCGCCGGTGGGACGGTGCCCGAAAGTCCCTGGCGGACGGGGGATTGCGAACTCATACCCGAACATCTATCTTCATACGTGTGATGTTTCGGTTGTGTCAAGCGAAAGTTTGCGCACGACAACACGAAGTGCCGCACCTGGATGACAAAACAGTATGACCGTCCACGCTGGAGGATCTCCGGCGTCGGACGGCACCCGATCTTGGCTACTATCCGTGAGGATCTTCGACGATGTCAGACCGGCGTCCGGTGCCCCTGCTCGCGTTGCGGGGCATCAGCAAGTCCTTCCTCGGCGTCCGCGTCCTCGACGGGGTGGGTCTCGACGTCGCCGCGGGTGAGGTGCACGCCGTCGTCGGCGAGAACGGTGCCGGCAAGTCCACCCTCATGAAGATCGTCTCCGGCGGGTACGCCCCCGACGAGGGCACCGTCGAACTCGACGGCGAGCCGCGCGCCTTCGGCGGCCCCCGCGACGCCCAGCGGGCCGGAATCGGCATCATCCACCAGGAGTTCAACCTGCTGCCGGAACGCACCGTCGCGGAGAACGTGTTCCTGGGCCACGAGCCGACGCGCCGTGGCCTGGTCGACCGCCGCCGGATGCGCGAACGCACCCGGCAGCTCCTGGCCTCGGTCGGGGAGACGGCCCTACCGGCCGACGCGCCGGTGGGGCGGCTCAGCGTCGCGCAGCAGCAGGTCGTGGAGATCGCCAAGGCGCTCGCCCTGGACGCCCGGCTGATCATCATGGACGAGCCCACCGCCGCGCTGGCCGACCACGAGGTGACCCTGCTCTACGCCCTGGTGCGCCGGCTCCAGGAACAGGGCATCGGCATCCTCTATGTCTCGCACCGGCTCGCCGAGGTCTTCGACCTCTCCGACCGGATCACCGTCCTCAAGGACGGCCGCCGGGTGACCACCACGGACACCGCCGACACAGGCGCCGACGACCTCGTCCGGCACATGGTCGGCCGCGAGCTGTCGCACTACTACCCGCCGCGCGCCGCCCCGGCCGACGT
>NZ_SISL01000284.1:0-7811 GCF_004307965.1 Verrucosispora sp. SN26_14.1
ACACCACCCACCCCCGCGCCCCACCCGACCCGCACGTCGATCATGGAGTTATGGCACCCGGAAGGATGTGTTTTGCCCTCGTTCGTCCTCGCCACAAGTCCATGATCGGCGTGACGGGCGCCCGCGGCGGACGGCGAGGCGGACGGCGAGGCGGACGGCGCGGACAGCCGCCGGAGCAGGGCGGCCGGGTGGGTCAGAGGTCGGTGGGGGTGGTGGCGGCGCGGGCGGCGGCGACGAGGTGATCGGTCTCGGCGAGCACGGCCGGGTCGTCGCTGGGGGTGCCGGGGTCGTAGCGGACCATCCAGGACAGGCCGTCGACGCCGGACACCCGCCGGCCGACGATCCGACCAGCGCCGCCGGGCACGGCGTGGTGCTGGGTGTACGCCACCGACTTGGTGACCCGGGCCCGGATCTGGTGCGGCAGCTCACCGGGGTCGAGCAGCAGGTAGCGCTCGGCCGGACAGTCGGCGACCACCACGTACCCGTCCCGTTCGGCGACCTGCTCACCGGGGGTGACGGTCAACTCGCGGCCCGACCAGACCGCCTTGACGATGTCGTGCCAACCGACCCGGTGGCCGCGTCCGGGCAGCCAGAGCCCGAGGTTGGTGGCCACCACCACGCCGTCTCCCTCGCCGTTGCCGGCGGCGGACCAGGCCAGCACCCGCTCGTCGCGCTCCAGCGGTGGCCGGTCGGCCGGTGGCAGCTTCGGTCGGCGGCGGAACAGTCCCATCTCTACAACCCTCCTGCCGCCTGCTCGCGCAGCGCGCGGGCGTGCTGTTCCAGCGACAGCAACTCACCGAACGTGGCGAAGTACTCGTCCTTGTTGTTGACCGGGTTGATCCGCTGGATCCGCGACTTGAGGTCCCGGATGCGGGCGGTCACCGAGCCCCACTGGAGGCGGGCCATGGTGATCGAGACGTATCTCGGGTCGGGCTCGCCGTCGATCCGCAACGGCTCCACGGCCAGCTCACCGACGAGGGCCTGGGCCGCCAGGTCGGTGCAGGCGTCCCGGACCGACTCGATCCACACCGCGCCACCGGCCGCCGACGCGGCTCCGCCGGCCGCCGACACCGCCTCCCGGACCACCACGTGCACCGGGTGCCGGTAGTCGCTCGCCTCGACCGCGTCGAACATCGGCCCGGCCAGCGCCGGCTCCTGGAGGGCGAGCTTGAGCGCCTCCCGCTCGACCATCGACTGCGGGCTGTCCACCGTCGGCTCGGCACGGGCGGTACGCGTCGGCGCCTCCGCCGGACGCCCCGAGGCGGCGGCCAGCACCGCCCGCTGCACCGGCTCGATCTCCATGCCGAGGTCCCCGGCGAGCTTGCGCACGTACTCGGGACGTTTCTCCTGGTCCTTGAGCTTCGCCACCAGCGGGGCGGCGCGGCGCATCGCCTCCACCCGACCGTCCACAGTGTCCAGGTCGAAACGGTTGAGCATGTGCCGCAGCGCGAAGTCGACGAGCGGCTCGCGGCGGGCCACCAGGTCGCGTACGGCCAGGTCGCCCTTTGCCAGGCGCAGCTCGCACGGGTCCATGTTGTCCGGGCTGACGGCGATGAAGGTACGCCCGACGAACCGCTGGTCGTCCTCGAAGGCCCGCAGTGCCGCCTTCTGGCCGGCGGCGTCCCCGTCGAAGGTGAAGATGATCTCGCCCGCCACCGCGTCGGTGTCCAGCAGCAGCCGACGCAGGACGCCGATGTGGTCGGCGCCGAACGCGGTGCCGCAGGTCGCCACGGCGGTCGGCACGTCGGCCAGGTGGCAGGCCATCACATCGGTGTACCCCTCGACCACCACCACCCGGCCCTGCTTGGCGATCTCCCGTTTGGCCTGGTCGATGCCGTAGAGCACGTGCGACTTCTTGTAGATCGGCGTCTCGGGGGTGTTCAGGTATTTCGGGCCGTCGTCGTCCTCGAACAGCTTGCGGGCACCGAAGCCGATCACGTCGCCGGTGAGGTCGCGGATCGGCCAGAGCAGCCGACGCCGGAACCGGTCGATCAGGCTGCCCGAGCGGGCCGGTCGGGACAGCCCGGCGGTGACCAGCTCGTCGTGGGTGAACCCGCGCTGGCGCAGGTGCTTGGTGAGCGGGTCCCAGCCCTCCGGGGCGAAGCCGCAGCCGTACCGCTCGGCGGCGGCGCGGTCGAACCCCCGCTCGGCCAGGAACTCCCGTGCGGTCCGCGCCCCGGCGGTGGTGAGCTGCGCGGTGTAGAACTCCACGGCGGCGGCGTGCGCGGCGACGAGCCGCTGCCGCTGGCCCTGCTGCGGGCGGGTACGCGGGGTGGAGCGGTCGTCCTCGATATACCGCAGTTGCACACCGGCCCGTTCGGCGAGCCGCTCCACCGACTCGACGAAACTGAGGTGCTCGGCGTCCATCAGGAACTTGATCGCGTCGCCGCCCGCGCCGCAGCCGAAGCAGTACCAGACGTTACGGGCGGGTGAGACGTTGAACGAGGGGGACTTCTCGTCGTGGAACGGGCAGAGCCCCTTGAGGTTGCCGCCGCCGGCCGATCGGAGCGTCACCGTGTCGGAGATGACCTCGGCGATGGAGGTCCGCTCGCGGACCAACGCGATGTCCTCGTCCCGGATCCGCCCCGCCATGTCGCCACCCCCTCGGGCTACATCCTGCCCTGCCCCACCGACGGTGTAAGGAAGGGCCCCCTGCTAACGCCTGCGGTATAGCAGGGGTCCCCTCCTCACACCCCCAAGGATCAGCGGGGACGACGGCGGAGGTAGCGCCGGACGGGCGGCGAGTCCTCCTCCTCGTACGAACGGGCGGTGCGCACGGCGGCCGCCAGGCCGGATCGCGGGGTACGGAACGGCGGCGCGAGCAGCGGATCGTCGGACATGTCCTTGACCAGCGCGGCGGCCAGCCCGAGCATCACCACCACGAACGGCAGGGCGATCATGATGGTGGCCTGTTGCAGGGCGTCCAGTCCACCGGCGAGCAGCAGCACGGCGGCGACCGCGCCGATCAGCACACCCCAGGAGACCACCAGCACCCGGTGCGGCCGCAGCGAGCCCCGCGAGGTCAGCGAGCCGAGCACCAACGAGGCCGAGTCGGCACTGGTGACGAAGTACAGCGCGATGAGCACCATGGCCAGGACGCTGGTCAACGCTGCCAGGGGAAGCGCGTCGAGCAGGCCGAACAGCGCCTGTTCGCTGCTCGCGGCGACGTCGGCCACCAGGTCACGGGTGCCGGTGCTCTGGATCCGCAGCGCGCTGCCGCCCATGATCGCGAACCACACGGCGCTGGCGCCGCTGGGCACCAGCAGGACGCCGATCAGGAACTGCCGGACCGTACGGCCCCGGGAGATCCGGGCGATGAAGGTACCGACGAACGGCGCCCAGGAGATCCACCACGCCCAGTAGAAGATGGTCCAGTCACCGAGCCACGCAGGGTCCGAGAAGGCACCGGTACGGGTGGACATCACCACCAGGTCGTCGAGGTAGTTCCCGATCGAGGCGGGCAGCACCTCCAGCGTGTAGACGGTCGGACCGACCACGAACACGAAGAACATCAGCCCCAGGGCGAGCAGCACGTTGGTGGTGGAGAGCCACTTGATGCCCTTGTGCAGGCCGGTGAAGGCGGAGATCACGAACGCCAGGGTGAGTGCGCCGATCACCACCAGTTCGACGGCGGTGCTGTCCGGGACGCCCACCACCAGGTCGAGGCCGGCGGCGACCTGGAGAGCGCCGAGGCCGAGGCTGGTGGCCGAGCCGAAGACGGTGGCGAAGACGGCCAACAGGTCGATCGTCCGGCCGAGACCGCCGTCGGCCCGATCGCCGATCAGTGGCCGGAACGCGGCCGAGATGGTGCCCTTCCGGCCCTTACGGAAGGTCGAGTACGCCAGCGCCAGCGCCACCACCGCGTAGATCGCCCAGGGGTGCAGCGTCCAGTGGAACAGCGTGTACTGCATTGCCGCCCCGGCAGCCGCCTCGGTCTGCGGTTCGACGCCGCTCGCCGGTGCCGGGGTGGTGAAGTGCTGGATGGGCTCGGCGACGGCGAAGAAGACCAGGCCGATACCCATACCGGCGCTGAACATCATGGCGATCCAGGCCAGGGCGCTGAACTCCGGCTCCTCGTCGTCCTTCCCGAGCCGGAGTCGACCGAACCGGGAGAACGCCATCACCACCGCGAGCACCAGGAACGCGTTGGCCGCGACGACGAAGAACCAACCGAACGTGTCGATCACCCAGCCCAGGCCGGATTCACCGAAGCTCGCCAGCGAATCGCGGGCAAGTACTCCCCAGACCACTACGGCCAGCACCCCACCGACGCCGAGCCCGAGTACGACCCGGTCGATCTCGCCCGCCCGCTGGCGGGTTTGCTGCGGTATTTCGTCGCTCATGGTCACCCCGAACCAATCCTCCGGTTCCCGCGCCGCCGCGTGCCGCAATCAGCACGAATCACCCTGGTGTGACCAGGAGCTCGGCGACACAATGCTGATGATCGCCGACAAACGGGGCACTAACGGAGAGTTCGGGCACCTCGAACCCTATTGGATCATGACGCTAACAGGATCCGAGGAAAAAGGCTCGTCAAGACCTTGATCAACCGACCGGGACCGGAACCGGGGCCTGCTCGTCGAGATCGACCTGCCGGTTCCAGTCGGACTTGCTGGCCCGCCAGCCCTCGTCGTCCAGGCCCCGCCGCCAGTAGCCGGAGATGGAGAGCGCGTCGCGCGGCACACCCCGTTCCACCCGCAACAGCTTGCGCAACTGGCGGACGAAACCCGCCTCGCCGTGCACGAACGCCTGCACCGCACCGGGCGGGAAGTCCAGCCCGCGTACGGCGTCGACAAGCGCCTCGCCCACCGGCCGGGCACCCCGGTGCAGCCAGGTCACCGCCACCGCGCCGGGGCTGGGCAGCGGCTGCTCGTCGAGTGGGCCGTCGACCTCCAGGAAGACGTACGCCGGCACGCCGGCCGGCAGCCGGGCCAGCGACGCGGCGATCGCCGGCATCGCGCTCTCGTCGCCGACCATCAGGTGCCAGTCCGCCTCCGGGCTCGGCGCGTACGCCCCGCCGGGGCCGACGAACAGCACCTCGTCGCCGGGGCGCACAGCCGCGGCCCACGGCCCGCCGAGCCCCTCGTCGCCGTGGTGCACCACGTCCACGGTCATCTCCCCCGCCACCGCGTCCCAGTTCCGGACCGTGTACGCCCGCAGCCGGGGGTAGTACTCCCGGGGCTGCTCGCGGCGGATCGCGGCGAGGTCCATCGGGCGCGGGTAGTCGACCCCGTCGACCGGAAACACGATCTTGATGTAGGTGTCGGTGTACTCGCCGAGCGGCAGCCCGACGAGTTCCTCCCCACCCAGCACCAGCCGGATCACGTGCGCGGTGGGCCGCCCGGTGCGCAGCACGCGGGCGGTGGTGACCTTGATCGGGCGCTCCGTCATCTGGTTAGGCTAACCTAACTAACCCGGTGGTCGTCCACCCCGGTACCCGATCCCCACCCCCGACCGCCCCCGACGGCGCGCGACGGGGTGTGGTGTTAGGAGGGGTCCCTTCCTATACACCAGGCGTTAGCAGGGGACCCTTCCTTACACCGCACCCCCTTGCACCGCACCCCCTTACACCGCGCACCCCTTACGTCGCGCTCCGGTCGAGCAGGCGGGCGTGCCAGGCGAGCGCCGCCGGATCCGTCAGCGACGCCACCTGGTCGATGACCACCCGCAACCGGGCGGCGTCGTCCGGCGCGGAACGCCACCACGGTGCGAACACCGGGTCGAGCAGATCCGGCGCCCGCCGCGCCAGCGCCGCCACCAGGTCGGTGAGGATCTCCCGCTGCCGCTGGTAGTGCTGCGACGCGCCGGGACGGCGCATCACGTACCGCAACGCGATGCCCTTGAGCAGCGCGCACCGGGCCCGCAGCGGCCGGGGTACGACGAGGTCGGCCTCGTACCGGCGGTGCGGCCCGGGGCCGTACCGGTCGGTGGTGGCCGACACGGCGGTCGCTACGAGACGGCCGGTCAGCACGCTGGTGGTGGCCTTGAGCGCGGCCTGCGCCCGATGGCTGCCGTCGTACCCGGCCAGCGGCGCGAACACCGGGTCGGCCAGCAGCTCCAGCAACACCTGACCGAGGTGGTCGGGGGACTCGGTGGAGTAGACGGCGGCCACGTCGGCGCAGAGCGCGGCCCGCTCGTCGGCGTCGACCCGCAACGGCTCCAGGGTCAGGTACCCGCCGTGGATGGCGTCCTCGACGTCGTGCACCGAGTACGCCACGTCGTCGGCCCAGTCCATCACCTGCGCCTCCAGGCAGCGCCGCTCGCCGGCCGGGCTCCCCTCCCGCAGCCAGTGGAAGACCGGCAGGTCGTCGGCGTACACGCCGAACTTGCGCTGGCCCGGTCGGCGCGTCCACGGGTACTTGCCGACGGCGTCCAGCGCGGCGCGGGTCAGGTTCAGTCCGGCGGAGGTGCCGTCGGCGGCGTACACCTTGGCCTCCAGGCGGGTGAGCACGCGCAGCGTCTGCGCGTTGCCCTCGAAGCCGCCGCAGTCGGCGGCGACCACGTCCAGCGCCGCCTCGCCGTTGTGCCCGAACGGCGGGTGCCCCAGGTCGTGGGCGAGCCCGGCGGTGTCCACCACGTCCGGGTCGCAGCCGAGCCGCGCGCCCATCTCGCGGGCGATCTGCGCCACCTCCAGCGAGTGGGTCAGCCGGGTACGCAGGAAGTCGTCGGTGCCGGCCGCGTGCACCTGGGTCTTGGTGGCGAGCCGGCGGAACGCCGCCGAGTGCAGCACCCGGGCCCGGTCCCGCTCGTACGGCGACCGGCCGTGACCGGCGTCCTTGGCCGGCTCCGCCACCCAGCGCGCCTCGGCGCCGTCAGCGTTCAATCCCCCGCCTGCCGCAGGACGCAGAACTCGTTGCCCTCGGGGTCCGCGAGCACGGTCCAGTCGTCGCCGTCCTGGCCGACGTCCACGTGCCGGGCTCCCATGTCGACCAACCGCTCCACCTCGGCCTCCCGGTCGGCCGGGCGCAGGTCGAGGTGCAACCGGTTCTTGCCCTCCTTGACCCCGGTCCCGCGCACGAAGAGGATGCCGGGCAGCCGGTCGGCGGACTGCCGGATCTCCGCCTCGTGCGCCAGCTCGCGCACCACCTGGTAGTCGAGCGCCTCGGCCCACCAGCGGGCCAGCCTGCCCGGGTCGCGCGCGTCCACGGTCAGATGCGTCCAGACGCTGGTCATGCCGGCACCACCGGCCGGCCGTCGGCACGACTTCCCAGCAGTGCGGTACGCGGTTCCATCCGGCCACCCTTCGCGACGACGGTCCACGGGCGAGCCCAGGTTACGCCCGCCCGGCCGCCGGGGCCCGGCCACGACGTGCCCCTGTCGTGGTCACATCCTCCGATCAGTCGAGAGTTGCCGACCGATTGCCGACGGTCACGGGATCGCCTAATTTGACGCCGACAGGTAGCGTCGCCACTGCGGAACGTCACCTGTTGAGGCGGAGACACGACCGGTGGGAGAGACACGCTCGTGAACGCGGAAACGATGATGGGCACCGAATTGCGCGGGCTGCGTCGCCGCCGCCCCGAGATCGCCGGCGTCGTCCTCGCCGGCATGGACGGCCTGCTGATCTCCAGCGACCTGCCCACGACCGACGCCACCCACCTCGCCGCCCTGGCCGCTGCCAGCTTCGGACTCGGTCACCGGATGGCCACCACGGTCCGACGGGGAGAGTTCCACGAATCCGTGGTGCACACCGCCGCCGGTTGCGTGGTCACCTACCCCGCCGGCCGGGACGCCCTGTTGACCCTGGTCGCCGAGCCGGGCGCGGACCTGGTCGCGCTGCGCGAGGAGGCCCGGGGCCTGGTCTCCCGTGC
>NZ_SISL01000285.1:0-7791 GCF_004307965.1 Verrucosispora sp. SN26_14.1
GGCACCGCACCGCCGCCCGCACGACCGGACGCGCGAGTCCGCCGGGTCAGGCGGAGGCGAGCCAACGGTGCAGCGTGGCGGCACCGTCACGGATCTTGCCGATCTCGACGTGCTCGTCCGGGTGGTGGGCGAGATTGGGATCACCCGGACCGAAGTTGAGCGCCGGGATCCCCATCGCCGCGAAGCGGGCCACGTCGGTCCACCCCAGCTTGCCGATCGGGGCGGCACCCACCGCCGCCAGGAACTCCTGGGCGGGTGGGGCCTCCAGGCCGGGCAGCGCACCGGGCGCGCAGTCGGTCACCGTCACCTCGTACCCGGCGAGCACCTCGCGCAGGTGCGCCTCCGCCTCGGCCGGCGTACGGTCCGGCGCGAAACGGTAGTTGACCTCGATCTCGCACCGGTCCGGGACCACGTTGCCGGCCACCCCACCGTTGATCCGCACCGCGTTCATGCCCTCGCGGTAGTCGCACCCGTCGATGGTCACCCGCCGCGCCTGGTACTCCGACAGCCGCCGCAGGATCTCACCGGCACCGTGGATCGCGTTGACGCCGTGCCAGGCGCGCGCCGAGTGGGCCCGTACGCCGGTGGTGACCGCCCTCGCCCGCATGGTGCCCTGGCAGCCCGCCTCGACGATCCCGTGCGTCGGTTCGAGCAGCAGGGCGAAGTCGGCCGTCAACCACTCCGGGTACGCCTCGGCCACCAGCCGCAGGCCGTTGTACCGGGACTCGATTTCCTCGGCCTCGTAGAAGAAGTACGTCACGTCGTAGCGCGGGTCGGGCAGGGTGGCCGCGAGGTGCAGCGCGAAGGCCACCCCGGACTTCATGTCCGAGGTGCCGCAGCCGTACATCAGGTCGCCGCGCAGCGTGGACGGGAAGTTGTTGTTCAACGGCACGGTGTCCAGGTGACCGGCCAACACCACCCGGGACGCCCGCCCCAGGTCGGTACGCGCCATCACCGTGTTCCCGTGCCGGTAGGTGGCCAGGTGGGGCAGCTTCCGCAGCACCTCCTCGACGCAGTCGGCGATGGCCTTCTCGTTGAGCGAGACCGACTCGATGTCGACCAGGGCGCGGGTCAACGCCACCGGATCGGCGAGGACCTCGGGGGTAAGCGGGTTCTCCATGGTCCGCACGGTACCGTCACAACCGGCGACCGCGAGACGCGAGCCCGCGAGCCCTTCGACGACGCGCGAGGAGTGAGCTCGCGCACCCCGCAGTCGCGAGCAGCAGCCAGCGCAGCATGCGAGCGAGAGGTGAGTAAGTGACGTCCACAGAATCCGCGTGGGGCATCGGCCTGGCCACCATGACCGCCGACGACCAGGTGCTCGACACCTGGTATCCGACCGGCAAGCTGGGCCTCGGCGAGCTGCCGTTGGTCCCCGGCGAGGACCAGGCAGACGTGCTGGACCTTCCGCCGGGTGCGATCGGCGACCGGGCCCTGCCGGGTCTGCGTACCGTCCAGGTGATCACCGTGATCGGTTCGCTGGACGACCCGATCAAGGACGCCAGTGACGCGTACCTGCGACTGCACCTGCTCTCCCACCGCCTGGTGCGGCCCAACGAGCTCAACCTCGACGGCGTCTTCGGCAAGCTGGCCAACGTGGCCTGGACCTCCGCCGGGCCGTGCCCGCCGGAGCGGGTCGACGAGCTGCGCGTCATCGAGCGGGCCGCCGGCCGTCACCTGGCCGTGTACGGGGTGGACAAGTTCCCCCGGATGACCGACTACGTGGTGCCCTCGGGTGTCCGGATCGCCGACGCCGACCGGGTCCGCCTCGGCGCCCACCTCGCCTCCGGCACCACCGTGATGCACGAGGGCTTCGTCAACTTCAACGCCGGCACGCTCGGCACCTCCATGGTCGAGGGCCGGATCGTGCAGGGCGTGGTCGTCGGCGACGGTTCCGACATCGGCGGCGGCGCCTCCATCATGGGCACGCTCTCCGGCGGCGGCACCGACAGGGTACGCATCGGCGAGCGCAGCCTGATCGGGGCGAACGCGGGTGTCGGCATCTCGCTGGGCGACGACTGTGTGGTGGAGGCGGGGTGCTACATCACCGCCGCCTCGAAGCTCGCCCTGCCGGACGGCCGGGTGGTCAAGGCCCGCGAGCTGTCCGGAGTCGACGGGCTGCTGTTCTGGCGCAACTCGATCACGGGTGGGCTGGAGGCCCGGCCGCGTACCGGTCAGGGCATCACCCTGAACGCCGCCCTGCACGCGAACGACTGACGCCTCCGCGCGGACTCGTGCAAGGAAGGGTCCCCTGCTAACGCCTGGTGCATAGCAGGGGACCCCTCCTTACATCGGTGCCGACGGTGCCGGCACCACCGACGTGATCACTTCAGGCGGTACGCCTGGATGATCCGCTGGGTCACCGTGTTGCCGCCGCTGTCCCGGGCGGCGGCCCGCAGGGACACGTGGCCGGTGCCCTTCGGATGCTGCACGGTGGCCTTCCAGCCGCTGCCGGCCTTCTTCACCCGGGCCCGCTGCCAGGTCCGGCCACCGTCGTAGGAGACCTCGACGGTCACCGAGGTGGTCCGCGCCGACGGCGCACCGGGCTGCCGCTGCACCTGGACCGGGATCACGAAGGACCGGCCGGCCGGGGCGGTGTGCGCCCCGTCGAGCCGAGGCGTGAACCTGATCGCCGAGGCGGGCAACGCCACCGGATCGTCGCCCCGGACGTGCCGGGACCGGAAGGTCCAGGCGGCGGCGACCTCCGTGCTCAGGTCGGTGAAGCTGCGCTTCACTGAGGTCTCCATCCGGTACGTCGCCGTCCCGGCCGGCACCTCGAAGTCACCCCAGCCGTTGTCCGGGCTCTCGCCGACCAGCTTGCCGTTGCGGTAGAGCGCGGTACGCGAGGTGTCCGCCACCGAAGCCCCGTGGTGCCCCGCGGCGTCCCCGTGCAGCGGCACCGCCAGGCTGATCACGTCACCCCGCCGGGTGAGCCCCTCCCCCGGCCACTGCGGCACCGCGAACGACGGCCCGTAGGGAGCGCTGTTCCAGGTGTCCTGGTACTTCTTCCCCGCCCGGTAGGCCGTCGGGTCCGAGAAGAGGAAGGCCACCCCGACCGGCCACCCGTCGTCGGACGGTACGCCGAAGGTCAGGTCACCGTTCCAGCGGATGCCCTTGGTGTTGTAGTACTCGACCCGGCTGCCGGGGGCCTCGGTGGGCAGGATGATCGCCCAGCCGCCGACGTTCACCTCGTGGACCGGATAGACGGCCCGTTCGGCGACGGTGTCCGGGTACCCGCTGCGGAACTTCTGCGTGACGGTGGCCAGGTCACCCTTGCGGTAGTTCCGGATCAGCCCGGTCGGCATCCGACCCGGGACGCTCTCCGCCAGGGCATAGAGGTAGGAGCTGCTCTCCGCCTCCACGTCGGCCCACTGACTGCCCACCGTGCCGAGGAACCTCTTCGGCGAGACGGGGCGGCCGAGCTGCCCGGTGCTGATGCCGGTGAAGTCGAAGGCGAGCAGGCCGTAGCTGGCGCCGCCGTCGTCCAGGAGGAAGTTCGCGCTGATGTCCACCAGGGCCGGAGTCGCCGACCGTTGCGGCACGGTCATCCGCACCGGCTTCGCCCGGCGGGCGTCGACGGTGACCGTGGTGTCCCTCGTGACGGCCAGCTCCGGCCGGACGAGGAACGCGGACTCCTCGGTCTCCATGTCGAACAGGTAGCTGTTCAACCCGTACCGGCCCTTGGGCACGCGGACCTCGGCGGTGCCCGACGGGTCGTACGCGAAGTAGTCGACGAAGTCGTCCAGGCCCAGCAGTGAGGTGCTGTAGTCCTCCGTCGGCGTACCGTCGGACCCGAGGTGCCGCACCGTCACGGTGTAGCTCTCCACCTCCTTGTGGACCGCCAACGGGGTGAGGGCCACGGTGTCGCCGGCACGGGCCACGATCCGGCCGGTGTAGTGACCGTCCGGGCCGTCCACGCTGGTGTCGGTCGTGACGGTGGCGGACGCCGTGCCGCCTGCGGGCACCACGACGCTGCTCGTGCTCAGCGTGAACATGCCGGCCGGTGCGGGCGTCCCGTCCGGGCCGGTGACGTCGAGGACGAGGTCCAGGGTGAGCGCGGTGCTCCCGGTGTTGTGCCAGTTCACCTCGCGGGTGATCGGCTCGTCGTCGGCGTGCGGCCAGAGGGTGCGGCCGAACGAGACGCTCGCCGGCTCACTGGTCACCTGCTGGGTGATCGCCCTCGCCACGTCGACCCGTCCGGCGCCCTGCTGATAGGCGGTCAGCTCCGGATGCGGCGCGGCGGAGGACATCAGGGTGGCCTTGAGCTGGGCTGCCGTGGCGTCGCCGCGCTGCTGGGCGAGCAGTGCCGCCGCACCGGCGACGTGCGGCGCGGACATCGAGGTGCCGGAGAGCGACACGTACTGTTCGCCGACCGGATCGCCGAGCAGCGTGCCCTCGCCCCGGGCGGCGACGATGTCCACTCCCGGCGCGGTGATGTCCGGCTTCAGCGCGTCGTCGCCGACTCGCGGACCCTGGCTGGAGAAGAAGGCGAGGTCGTCGTCCCGGTCGACGGCCCCGACGGCGAGTGCGGAGTCCGCGCTGGCGGGTGAACCGACCGAACCGGCCCGGCCGCTGTTGCCGGCCGAGATCACGAAGAGCGCCCCGGTCTGCGCGGTCAGCGTGTCGACCGCCAGCTCCAACGGGTCGACCTGCGGGCTGTCCGTCCCGCCCAGGCTCAGGTTGATCACGTCGGCCTGCTGGTCGACGGCGGCCCACTGCATCCCGGCCAGGATGGCGGAGTCGGGGCAGCCGTACTCCTCGCAGACCTTGCCGTCGAGCAGCGTCGCGTCCGGGGCGACCCCTCGGTTCCGGCCGTCGGATGCGGCGCCACTGCCGGCGATGATCGACGCGACGTGGGTCCCGTGGCCGACGATGTCGCCGGGGTTCTCCTCCTCGGTGAAGTTCTCCGCCGCGCCGACCCGCCCGACCAGGTCGGGGTGCGCGGCGTCGACGCCGGTGTCCAGCACCGCCACCCGTACGCCCCGACCGGTGAAGCCGGCCTGGTGGGCGGCGGGCGCGCCGATCTGCGGCACGCTGTGCTCCAGAGTCAGGTGTCGCCTGCCGTCGAGCCAGAGCCGCTCGACACCCCCCGCCGCGTCGATCCGCGCACTGCCACCGGCCAGGGCGGCCCAGAGCCGATTCGACTCCTGCTTGTCCAGGGTGGCCGCGACGCCGCCGATGGCGGCCAGGTCACGGGTGACGGTCACCCCGTCGGGCACCCCGGTCCGCCGCGCGGCGCCCTCCGGGTACGTCATCAGCAGCGGCAGGTCGCTGCGGTGGCGGTCGTCGTAGCCGGCGGCGATCAACCCGGTCACGTCGAAGAGACGCCGGTCGACGCGGCCCGCCTGGATCAGTGGCAGGGCGTCCTGCGGCACCACCCAGAGGTGGTCCTGCCGGCGTTGGGTGAGGAAGCGGATTCCCGAGCGGCCCTCGGCCGGGCGCACGCTCGCCGCACCGGAGGGGCTCACCGTGACGCGGTCACCGGTGATCAGGGTGACGGTCGTGTTCCCGGCCGACGCCGCACGGGCGGCGGGCGACGGGGTGGACCCCGGTGCGGCGGTGGGGGACGGACCGGCGGTGGCCGTGCCCGGTGCGCCGAGCACGAGGCCCAGCACCAGCCCGATGGCGGTCAGTCTGCTTTTGCGAGGCAACCGAACCCTCCTTCTGGAGTGTCTTATCGATGTGAGTCACATCGACACCTGCCAGGATTGCATACCGAGTATGCGCAAAGGAGTCAAGAATTCGACGAAGTCGATACCAGCGCATCGCGGATGACGGCATGATCGTGCGGGTGGCATCCATGAAGGAACGCATGCTGGCCGGAGAGCCGTACCTCGCCGAGGGGCCGGAGATCCTCGCCGACCTCCAACGCGCCGCCCGACTGATGGAACGCGTCAACACCAGCCCCGCCGACGACCCCGACGCCCGGCTCGCCGCACTGCGGGAACTGCTCGGCGAACTCGGCGAGGACACCTGGATCCGCCCGCCGTTCTACTGCGACTACGGCTACCACATCCGGATCGGGCCACGCAGCTTCGTGAACTTCAACGCGGTCTTCCTCGACGTCGCACCGATCACGATCGGCGCGGACGTGCAGGTCGGCCCGAACGTACAACTGCTCACCCCGACCCACCCGGTGGACCCGGAGCAGCGCCGGGCGAAGTGGGAGGCGGCCAAGCCGATCACCATCGGCGACAACGTCTGGCTGGGCGGCGGGGCGATCGTCCTGGCCGGTGTCACCGTCGGGGAGAACACGGTGGTCGGCGCGGGTGCCGTGGTGACCAAGGACCTGCCCGCCAACGTCGTCGCCGTCGGCAACCCGGCCCGCCCGGTCCGCCAACTGGACCAATAACCCGCGCACACTCGGTCACCGTCCGGACCGGACCAATCTCCGCGAAAAACGTTCCTACCTGCGAAAACATCCTCGCGGTGGATGGCACTCCCTCCACAGTTCAGGCACTCTGGGTTACAGAGTCGTCACCGGGAGGCGTGCCATGAGCGGTCGGATCCTCGAACTGCGCGTACACGGCGTGTCGAACACGCCGCCGGCCGAGACCCTGGGTGTGCCCACCGAACCGGGCACCGAGCCCGCTCCGCCGCGACTGGTCGCCGGAGGACCGGTCACCGGCTTCTACCGCTCCCCCGGCACCTCGACGGGCGACCCGATCGTGGTCGAGGCGTACAGCTGGGGGCAGTTGACCTCGGGCGCGCGGACCGCGCGCGACGTGGAGCGGGCCCTGTGGACGCTGCTGCTGCCCTTCACCCTGGCCAACGTGGCGCTGCACGCCCGGCCCGGCATCCCGGCCGACCCGACCAGCGAACGGTTCGCCAGCCGGTCCGGGATCACCGCCTGGCTGATCCGACTGTTCTGCCTGACGCTGACGGCCACACCCGTGCTGGCGCTCACCGGCGTCGGCGTCGACCTCATCGGCTGGCAGTGCGTCGACGACAGTTGCCTGGGCCGGATCCCGGGGCCCTGGCAGTTCCTCGCCGACCCCTGGTGGCAGCGGGGCAGCCGCGCGCTCGCGGTCGGACTGCTCGTGCCGCTCGCCCTGATCGTGGTGCTCGGCCTGGTCGCCTGGCGGACCTACCAGTACGAGGCGGTGATGCCCGCCGACCCGACCGATCCGCCGGTCCGCCAGCCACCCGGACCGGCCGACGCCGACCTGCCCGACGGCCAGCCGGAACAGGAGCCGCCGTCGCCGCCCGAGCCACCCCGGGGCCCGCTCGCCAACCCACTCGAAGATCCCACCTTCTGGTGGGGCGAGGGGCAGCTCCGCCGCGCCGCCGTCCTGCACCTCTGCACCGGTACGGTGGCCGCCGTCGCCGTCCCGCTCGGTACCACCCTCGCCCTGCACCCACCGCACGGAGCCCGGGCGGTCATCGCCTGGCCCACCGTGGCGTTGCTCGTCGCGGTCGTCGTGATCACGGTGGTGGCGATCGGCCGGCCGTTCCTGACCCGGCGCGACGGGGCGACGCCGCTCGGCCCGTGGAGCGTCACCGTCATCGTCCTCACCGGCCTCGGGCTGGTCGGCACCGTCTTGGTGCTGATGCTGCCGGACAGCGCGGGCGGTGCGGCACAGCTGGCCACCCTCCGCCCACCCGCCGGCTGCGGCGACGCGTCGTCACTGCCGGGCTGCCAGGAGGACCGGTCCCTGCCCGGCTTCGACCGGGTCCTCGCCTGGCTCGGCACCGGCCAACTGCTGCTACTCATCGCGATCGGCGCGACCGCCCGCTCCGGGCCGGTCTCTTATACAAATCTCCGAGCCCACGAGACTAGCGCTCATCTCG
>NZ_SISL01000286.1:0-7779 GCF_004307965.1 Verrucosispora sp. SN26_14.1
CCCCACGGGTGCCCCGCCGTGGTCGTGTGCGCCGCCGGAGTCGGCCGGTACGCCGGACAGGCCGGTCGACAGCGCGGGCCGGCCGGCGTCCATGGCGTCCAGGCCGGCGGCGAAGTTCCCCCCGGCGAACCGGGACCAGGTCAGCCCGGTGGCGGAGAGCACGAGCAGACCCACCGCGAGCCAGACGCCGGTGGTGGCGTGCCAGCTCCGGGTACGCCGGACCCCCTTGCCGGCGGAGACGTCCGGCACCAGCAGGTGCCTCACCCGAGCGCGTCCGCCGCGCCGACGCCACCACAGGGCGATCCCGCCCAGCGCCAGCACCCACAGCCAGCTCGCGGCGATCTCGGAGTAGTGCCGTCCCAGGTCACCGAGGTGCAGGTGGCGGTGCAGGTCGTCCAGCCAGGTGGTGGCGGGCGTGGAGCCGAACCAGGTGGTCAACTGTCCGCGTACCTCGGCGGTGTACGGGTCGACGTAGACGGTGTGCTGCTTGTCGCCCAGCTCGGGCAGCGCGAACACCACCCGGGTGGTGTACTCGCCGGTGCCGGGGGAGACGCCGAACAGGCTGCCCTCGGGATGGAACGCCCGCGCGGCGGTGATCTGCTCGGCCAGCGGCCTCGGCTCACCGACGGAGGCGACGGTCAGCTCGTCGGCGTAGAGGATCCGGTCCAGTTGCGGGGTGACGGTGTACGCCAGGCCGGTCAGGGCGGCGACGACCAGGAAGGGCGCGACCAGGACGCCCGCATAGAAGTGCAGGCGGACCAGGAGTGCGGCCAGCGGCGAAGGGCGGCGTGGTGCGCGGGCGGGCGACGGTTCGGCGGCGGGCCGTTCCGGGCCGGGCGTGGAGTCCGGTGTGGAGGCACCGGAGACTTCGGTCAGAGACATGACTTTTCCGATCGGACTAGAAGGTCTTTCCGCGGACGCGCCCGTGCCCTTCGGGTCGCTGTTGCTGCCGTCGCCCGGTCGCCCGCCGCTCTGCCCTCTAGTCGGCCGCCGGGCCGTCGCAGTTCCCGCCACTCTCGCCGTCCCCGCCCGAGACGCCCCGGTGGCAGCGCTCGCCCAGGTCGCGCAGCGCCGTCACCAGCTCGGGCGGGCCGGGCACGGTGAAGTCGACGCCGAGGACCGCGATCATCCAGGCCAGGTCTGCGGCCGTCGCCGCGCCGAGGTGCAGCAGGCAGCGATGGTCGTCGACCGCCTCCACCGCACCCATGCCCGGCCAGACCCGCTCGGCCACCACGGCGGCGGGCGCGTGCATCGTGACGGTGGTCCGGACCGGGTACGGGCCGGTCGACAGCGTCCGTGCCAGGTAGGCGCTCGCGTCCGGGTCGGGCAGCTCACGGGCGACGAACCGGGGCCCGGTGGGCGTACGCGGACGTAGCCGGTCGACCCGGAACGAGCGCCAGTCCTCGCGGTCGACGTCCCAGGCGACGAGGTACCAGTACCGGCCCCAGCTCACCAACGCGTGCGGCTCGACGGTGCGCCGCGACCGGTCGCCGTGATGGCTGGTGTAGTCGAACCGCAGCCCCTCCCGACGGTGACACGCGTCGGAGACTGCCACCAGCACGTCCGGGGAGACCGTCGGGCCGGGACTCTCGGCGCGTACCGTGGCGCGGTGCAGCCCGCTGACCCGGTGCCGCAACCGGGACGGCAGCACCTGCTCCACCTTGTGCAGGGCGCGCAGGGCGGTCTCGCCGATGCCGCTGACCGCACTGGCGGTGGCAGTCCGCAGCCCGATCGTCACGGCCACCGCCTCGTCGTCGTCGAGCAGCAGCGGTGGCAGCGCCGCGCCGGCACCGAGCCGATAGCCGCCGGTGCCCTGGGTGGCGTGCACCGGGTAGCCCAGCTCGCGGAGTCGGTCGACGTCCCGGCGCACGGTCCGCGCGGTGACCCCGAGCCGCGCCGCCAGTTCCGCGCCGGACCACTGACGGTACGTCTGCAACAGCGACAGCAACCGGAGCAGGCGTGCGGAGGGCGTCGACATGTGATCGAGGATGCCACCGGCTTAGGACCGGAACTGACCTAACCGGCTCCTAGCGTCGACCGCATGACCGACGACATCGTCCCGTTCCACCTGGACGTCCCGCAGTCCCAGCTCGACGACCTGCACGCCCGGCTGGCCACCACCCGCTGGCCCGCGCTGCCCGACGTCGGCTGGACCCGGGGCGTACCGGTGGACCAGCTCCGGGACCTGGCCGAGTACTGGCGTACCCGCTACGACTGGCGCGGCCACGAGGCGGAGCTGAACACCCTCCCGCACCACCGCACCGAGATCGACGGGCAACCGCTGCACTTCCTCCACGTACGCTCGCCCGAGCCGGACGCGCTCCCGTTGCTCCTGCTGCACGGCTGGCCGGGCTCGTTCCTGGAGTTCCTGGACACCGTCGGGCCGCTGACCGACCCCCGCGCGCACGGCGGCGACCCGGCGGAAGCCTTCCACCTGGTGATCCCGTCGCTACCCGGATTCGGCTTCTCCGCACCGCTGTCCGGGCCCGGCTGGGGCAGCGAACGGATGGCCGGCGCGCTGGTCGAGCTGATGCGCCGGCTCGGTTACGCCCGCTACGGCGTGCAGGGCGGCGACACCGGCTCGTACGTCGCCCCGGCGATCGGTCGGCAGGCACCGGAGCGGGTGGTCGGCGTGCACGTCAACGCGCTGCTCACCTTCCCGTCCGGGGTCGAGGGCGAACTCGACGGACTCACCGACGTCGAGCAGGCCAGGCTGGACGCGTTGACCGCCTACAACGACGGGTACCTCCAGATCCAGGCGAAGTCACCGCACACGCTCGCCTACGGGCTGCACGACTCGCCGGTGGGCCAGCTCGCCTGGATCGTCGAGATGTTCCACCGGCTGACCGACCTGCCCGCCGACGGGAACCTCGACGACGTGGTCGACCGGGACCGACTGCTGACCAACGTCACCCTGTACTGGCTGACCGGCACGGCCGGCTCCGCAGCCCAGGTCTACTACGAGGACATCACCGCCGCCACCTGGTCCGACGAGGCGTGCGGCGACGACGCGGCGGGCGACTGGGGCGTGGGGGAGCCGTCCACCGTGCCGACCGGGGTGCTGGTGTCCCGGTCCCGTGACGTCACCGTGCGGCGGCTCGCCGAACGCGACCACCACGTGGTGCACTGGGCCGAGTACGACACCGGCGGGCACTTCTTCGCCCTGGAGCAGCCGCAGGTCTTCGTCGCCGACTTGCGCACCTTCTTCGGCGCCCTGCGGTAGGGCTCAGACCTGCGGCAGGCCCACGTAGTTCTCCGCCAGGCTGGTCGCGTACGCGTCGGAGGTGGTCACGTACCGCAGGGTCGCCGACTGGATCTTCGCCTCGTACGGGTCGTTCGCGTCGAGCCGGTGCAGCATCGAGGTCATCCACCAGGAGAACTGCTGGGCCCGCCACACCCGCCGCAGCGCGGTGGCCGAGTACCCGTCGAGCAGGTCGGTGCTCCCGTCGGCGTACCAGGCGGCGAAGGCGTCGCCGAGCAGCGCGACGTCGGCCAGCGCCAGGTTCATGCCCTTCGCGCCGGTGGGCGGCACGATGTGTACGGCGTCACCGGCCAGGAAGAGTCGCTGCCAGCGCATCGGCTCCACCACCAGGCTGCGCAACGGCGTGATCGACTTCTCCAGGACCGGTCCCTCGTTGAGGCGCCACCCGGGCACGGTCTCCAGCCGGGTACGCAGCTCGGCCCAGATCCGTTCGTCCGGCCAGTCGGCGATGTCCGAGTCGGCGGGCACCTGGAGATAGAGCCGGGAGATCTCCGGCGAGCGCAGGCTGTACAGCGCGAAACCCCGCTCGTGGTGGGCGTAGATCAGTTCGTCCACCGCGGGCGGGGCGGCGGCCAGCACCCCCAGCCAGGCGAACGGGTACGTCCGCTCGTACGTGTGCAGCACCCCGTCGGGCACGGCCGCGCGACTGATCCCGTGGAAGCCGTCGCAGCCCACCACGAAGTCGCAGTGCAGTTCCGCCTCGACGCCCTCGTGCCGGTAGTGCACCACCGGCGCGGAGTCCAGGCCGGACAGGCGTACCGCCTCGGCCTCGAAGAGGATCGTCGCGTCGGCGGCGAGTCGGGCGGCGATCAGGTCCTTGACCACCTCCTGCTGCCCGTACACGGTGATCGCCCGGCCGGTCAGCTCGGTCATCGGCACCCGGTGCGACTCGCCGTCGAAGCGCAGCTCGATGCCCTCGTGCCGCATTCCCTCCCGGTCCAGCCGCGCCCCCAGGCCGGTCCGGCGCAACAGGTCGACCGAGCCCTGTTCGAGCACTCCCGCGCGGACCCGGTGCTCCACGTACTCCCGGCTGCGGCTCTCCAGCACCACCGAGTCGATGCCGTGCCGGTGCAGCAGGTGCGACAGCATGAGACCGGCCGGTCCCGCCCCGACGATGCCGACCTGGGTACGCATCCGTGCCTCCTCGACCTGTCTGGCGTGCCGTGCGCGTACGCGCGACGGCCGGGCGTCACGGCGTTCCGGAGGACACCCCGTCCCGTCGCGGGGGGAGGGGTCACCGGCTGTTCGCAAGCCGAACGTCCGTTCTCATCAGGAACGTTGGCACGCGGGTCGGGGCCGAGTCAACGGGCGTGCCGCACCATTTCCCGGCCGCGCCGCGCCGCCGGTCGGGTGCGTTGACGGGGTCGACAGCGGACCGCTACGTTCGAGATAAGTACGCGCGTCCGTATGCCGAACAGGTTGACGGGCCGCGGAGATCGGGAGGCGGAGAGGCCCATGGCGAAGCTCGTCTCGCTGGCCGACGGCGTCGCGGACCTGGTCCGCGACGGTGACACGGTGGCGCTGGAAGGATTCACCCACCTGATCCCGTTCGCCGCCGGCCACGAGATCATCCGGCAGGGGCGGCGTGACCTGACCCTGGTCCGGATGACCCCGGACGTCATCTACGACCAGCTCATCGGCGCCGGCTGCGCCCGACGGCTGGTCTTCTCCTGGGGCGGCAACCCCGGCGTCGGCTCGCTGCACCGCTTCCGCGACGCGGTGCAGAACTCCTGGCCGGTCCCGCTGGAACTGGAGGAGCACAGCCACGCCGGGATGGCCAACCGGTACGTCGCCGGGGCCTCCGGGCTGCCGTTCGCGGTGATGCGCGGCTACACCGGCACCGACCTGCCCCGGCACACCGACAACATCCGCACCGTGGACTGCCCGTTCACCGGCGAGACGCTCACCGCCGTGCCCGCCCTGCGCCCCGACGTGACCGTGGTGCACGCCCAGCGCGCCGACCGCGCCGGCAACGTGCAGATGTGGGGCATCACCGGCGT
Organism: Verrucosispora sp. SN26_14.1; assembly: GCF_004307965.1. Lineage (NCBI taxonomy): Bacteria > Bacillati > Actinomycetota > Actinomycetes > Micromonosporales > Micromonosporaceae > Micromonospora > Verrucosispora sp. SN26_14.1. The sequence continues at coordinate 5,263 of NZ_SISL01000286.1, forward strand.
GCAGAAGGAGGCGGTGCTCGCCGCCGACCGGTCGCTGGTCACCGTGGAGGAGATCGTCGACGAGCTGACCCCGGTGCCGGGGCAGGTGGTGCTGCCCGGCTGGGTCGTGGACGCGGTGGCCCGGGTGCCCGGCGGCGCCCACCCCTCCTACACCCAGGACTACTCGGTCCGCGACAACGACTTCTACCGCGCCTGGGACGCGGTCAGCCGGGACCGCGACACCTTCCAGGAGTGGATCGAGCGGCACGTACGCGACGTGGAGGTGCCGGCATGACCGACGGGTACACCGCCGACGAGATGATGACGGTCGCCGCCGCCCGGCAACTGCGCGACGGCACCGCCTGCTTCGTCGGCATCGGGCTGCCCAGCACCGCGGCGAACCTGGCCCGGGCGACCCACGCCCCCGATCTGGTGCTCGTCTACGAGTCGGGCTGCCTCGGCGCCAAGCCCGACCGGCTCCCGCTGTCCATCGGCGACGGCGTGCTCGCCGACACCGCCGACGCGGTGGTCTCGGTGCCCGAGGTCTTCAACTACTGGTTGCAGCCCGGCCGCATCGACGTCGGGTTCCTCGGCGCCGCGCAGCTCGACCGGTACGGCAACATCAACACCACCGTCATCGGCGGCGACTACCGCGACCCTGCCGTGCGACTGCCCGGCGCCGGGGGCGCACCGGAGATCGCCGCCTCCTGCCGGGAGGTGGTGGTCGTGGTGCGGCAGAGCCGCCGGACGTTCACCGACCGCGTCGACTTCGTCACCTCCGTCGGCTACGGCGACGGGCCCGGCGCCCGGGCCCGGCTGGGCCTGCGTGGCGGCGGCCCGAAGACCGTCATCACCGACCTCGGTGTGCTCGAAGCCGACCCGGCCACCTGCGAACTCACCCTGACCCGACTGCACCCGGGGGTCACCGTGGCACAGGCGAGGGCGGCCACCGGCTGGCCCCTCGCCGTCGCCGACGACCTGGCCACCGGTACGCCGCCCAGCGCCACCGAACTCACCGCGCTGCGCGCTCTCGAGGCGACCGTCCGGTCGACCCGGTGAGCGGGCGGCCCCGGCGGGGACCCGCCGACACCGAGGGGAGAACCCACGCCATGACCCGAGACAGCGGCGCCCGGCTGGTGCTGCCGAGCTACCGACGTGACGACGTCGAGGCCCATCCGCCCCTGCTCAGCCCCGGTTACCGCTCCACGGTGGCCCGTGCCCCCGCCCAGCCCCTGGTACACCTGCCGCAGCGACTCACCGAGATCACCGGCCCGCTGCTCGGTGACGGACGCATCGGCGACCTCGACCACGACCTGACCCGCCAGCACGACGGCGAACCGCAGGGGCAGCGGATCATCGTGCACGGCCGGGTACGCGACGGCGACGGGCGCGCCGTGCCGCACACCCTGGTGGAGATCTGGCAGGCCAACGCCGCCGGTCGCTACCGGCACGCCGCCGACACCTGGCCGGCCCCGATCGACCCGCACTTCACCGGCGTCGGGCGGGCCCGCACCGACGCCGACGGGCGCTACGAGTTCGTCACCGTGCTGCCCGGCGCGTACCCGTGGCGCAACCACGACAACGCCTGGCGACCCGCGCACATCCACTTCTCGCTGTTCGGGCGCGCCTTCACCCAGCGCCTGGTGACCCAGATGTATTTTCCCGGCGACCCGCTGTTCTTCCAGGACCCGATCTTCAACTCGGTCCGCGACCCGCAGGCCCGGGAGCGCATGGTCGCCCGGTACGACCACGACGCGACCCGACCCGAGTGGGCGCTGGCGTACGCGTTCGACATCGTGCTGCGCGGCCGGGAGGCCACCCCCTTCGAGGACGAGGACGACCACGATGACTGAACGTCTCGGTGTCACGCCCGCCCAGACCGTCGGTCCGTACCTGCACATCGGCCTGCGCTGGGCGGACGGGGCGTACGTGGTGCCCGAGGGCACGCCGGAGGCGTTCTGGATCCGGGGCCGCATCGTCGACGGCACCGGCGCCCCGGTGCCCGACGCCCTGGTGGAGAGCTGGCAGGCCGACCCGGACGGTCGCTTCGACCACCCCGACGACCCGCGCGGCGCCCGGCCGCCGTCGGTCGCCGGCTTCCGTGGCTTCGGCCGCGCCGAGACCGACCCGCAGGGGGAGTACGCGCTGCTCACCGTCAAGCCGGGACCGCTGCCCGCCCCGGAGGGCGGGACCGAGGCACCGCACCTGACCGTCTCCGTCCTCGGGCGCGGGCTGCTGCACCGCCTGGTCACCCGGATCTACTTCCCCGGCGAGCCGACCAACGCCACCGACCCGGTGCTGCGTACCGTCGACCCCGACCGTCGGGACACGCTGCTGGCCCGCCCGGCCCCGGACGGCTACCGGTTCGACATCCGTCTGCAGGGGGAGCATGAGACCGTCTTCTTCGCCCTCTGACACCCTGCTGCGGGGCCTGTCCGGCACACCGGACGTCGATGCCGAGCTCGGCGACACCGCCCTGCTGCGGGCGCTGCTGGACGTGGAGGCCGCGCTGGTCCGGGCCGCCGCCGACGCCGGACT
>NZ_SISL01000287.1:0-7768 GCF_004307965.1 Verrucosispora sp. SN26_14.1
GCCGACGCTGACACGGCCGGCGCCGTCGCCGGGGTCGGCGCGAGCCCGAGCCGGAGCCCGCCGTCGAGGCGGAGGTCGAGGAGGAGCCCGCGGCGGAGGCCGACGAGGCCGACGACGAGGACGAGGACGGCTCGGGTCGGCGTCGCCGTCGACGTGGCCGTCGGGGTCGGGGCCGGGGCAAGGGTGGCGCCGAGGACTTCGACGAGACCGACGAGAACGAGGCCGAGGAGGCCGTCCAGAGCGACGCGGACGAGACCGAGACCGAGTCCGACGAGAGCGGCGACGAGGGCGACGGCGACGGGATGACCCGGCGTCGGCGTCGGCGCCGCCGCCGGGGGGCCGGTGACACCGAGGGGGGCGCCGACGACGGCGTACCCACCGTGGTGAAGATCCGGGAGCCGCGCCGCACGGTCGACGAGGTGCAGGGCGTCTCCGGTTCGACCCGGTTGGAGGCCAAGCGGCAGCGCCGCCGGGACGGCCGCGAGCAGCGCCGGACCCGCCCGCCGATCCTGAGCGAGTCGGAGTTCCTGGCCCGCCGCGAGGCGGTCGACCGGGTGATGGCGGTACGCCAGCGCGGTGACCGCACCCAGATCGCCGTCATGGAGGACGGCGTGCTGGTCGAGCACTACGTCACCCGCAACTCGGCGGGCACCATGGCCGGGAACGTCTATCTCGGCAAGGTGCAGAACGTGCTGCCGAGCATGGAGGCGGCGTTCGTCGACATCGGCCGGGGCCGCAACGCCGTGCTGTACGCGGGCGAGGTCAACTGGGACTCCACCGGCCTGGAGGGGCGGGCCCGCTCGATCGAGCAGGCGCTCAAGTCCGGCGACTCGGTGCTGGTGCAGGTCACCAAGGACCCGATCGGGCACAAGGGCGCGCGGCTGACCAGTCACGTCGCGCTCTCCGGTCGGCACCTGGTGTACGTGCCCGGCGGCAACGCCTCCGGGATCAGCCGCAAGCTGCCGGACACCGAGCGCAAGCGACTGCGTGACGTGCTGAAGAAGCTGGTGCCGGACGGTGCCGGCGTGATCGTCCGGACCGCCGCCGAGGGCGCCAGCGAGGACGAGCTGGCCCGTGACGTCAAGCGGCTCCAGGCGCAGTGGGAGGACATCCAGGCCAAGTCCACCGAGGGTGGCGCGCCGGTGCTGCTCTACGAGGAGCCGGACCTGGTCATCCGGGTGGTCCGGGACCTGTTCAACGAGGACTTCCGCGAGCTGGTGATCGAGGGCGACCAGTCCTACGACATGGTCGAGTCGTACCTGTCGCACGTCTCGCCGGACCTTGTCGCCCGGCTGCGCCGGCACGTGGGCACCACCGACGTGTTCGCCGCGCACCGCATCGACGAGCAGATCCTCAAGGGGCTCGACCGCAAGGTCTTCCTCCCCTCCGGCGGTCACCTGGTGATCGACCGGACCGAGGCGATGACCGTGGTCGACGTCAACACCGGCAAGTACACCGGGGCGGGCGGCAACCTGGAGGAGACCGTCACCCGCAACAACCTGGAGGCGGCCGAGGAGATCGTCCGTCAGCTGCGGCTGCGGGACATCGGCGGCATCGTGGTGATCGACTTCATCGACATGGTGCTGGAGTCGAACCGGGAGCTGGTGCTGCGCCGGTTGACCGAGTGCCTGGGCCGGGACCGCACCAAGCACCAGGTCACCGAGATCACCTCGCTGGGTCTGGTCCAGATGACCCGCAAGCGGATCGGCGCCGGGCTGCTGGAGGCGTTCAGCGAGACCTGCGACTGCTGCAAGGGTCGCGGCCTGGTCATCCACACCGAGCCGGTGCCGGAGAAGCCACGGTCCGGTGGCCCGGAGAAGGTGAAGGCGGTCGCCACGGCCACGCCGGCCGCCGAGCAGACGAGCGGCTCGTCGCGGCGTCGGGGCCGCAAGGGCGCCGCAGAGCGGACCGTCGTAGAGGTCGCCGAGACCGAGGAGACCGCCACCGCCACGGCGGACGCGGACTACCACGACACGATGGGCTACGACCTGTCCCGGTACGAGACGGAGACGCCGGTCGCCCCGGACGTGGCCGACAGTCAGCAGGGCGAGTCGGCCCGGCTGGCCGCTCCGGACGACCCGGACGCGCTGGGCGAGAGCGACGAGGAGGAGGGTGCCGAGGGTGGCACCGGCCGCCGTCGCTCCCGGCGTGGTGGCGCGCGCCGCCGTACCCGACCCTGAGCACGCTGCGGTGCACCTGACCGGTCCACCGCACCGACGTCGATGAGCCCCGCCCGCGGTGACGTCCGCCGGGCGGGGCTCCGGCGTATCGTGACGCGGGTGCGGCCGGCCGGGTGACGCCACGGCCGGTGACCGGGTGGTGGCCGAGCGGTGGCCCGGTCCGGTGGGGGTGGCCCGGTTTGGGACCGGCCGCGACCATGGCGTACGCTAGCCTGCGGCGCACTTTGGTGTGCCGAGTTCCCGTGTGCCCGCGCCGCCGTGCCTCTGCTACCCGGCGAGCCGCCGCGGGGACGACCGCCAGCAGCCTCAACGACAGGGAGTCCGCCTCCGATGTACGCGATCGTCAAGACCGGCGGCAAGCAGTACAAGGTCGCCGAGGGCGACGTGATCGAGGTCGAGAAGCTCGCCGGTGCCCCCGGCGACGCGGTGAAGCTCGCCGCGGTGCTCCTCGTCGACGGTGACGACCTGGTGACCGACGCGGCCAAGCTTGCCGAGGTCGAGGTGTCCGGCGAGATCGCCGCGCACACCAAGGGCCCGAAGATCCGGATCCACAAGTTCAAGAACAAGACCGGCTACCACAAGCGCCAGGGTCACCGCCAGCCGCTGACCCAGGTCAAGGTGACCGGCATCTCCAGCGGGAAGTAGGTCGTTCTCAGATGGCTCACAAAAAGGGTGCGTCCAGCTCGCGTAACGGCCGTGACTCCGCGGCCCAGCGGCTCGGCGTGAAGCGCTTCGGTGGTCAGGTCGTCAGCGCGGGCGAGATCATCGTCCGGCAGCGCGGCACCAAGTTCCACCCCGGTGACCTGGTCGGCCGTGGAGGCGACGACACGCTCTTCGCGCTCTCCGCCGGTGCGGTCCAGTTCGGCACCAGGCGCGGTCGCAAGACCGTCAGCATCGTGCCGCAGCAGTAGCTTCGAGGCGAAGCGGGCCGTGGACCTGATGTCCCGGCCCGCTTCGTCATTTCTCACGCGGGGTAGCGCCCCGCTGGAAGGATTGCGGCGTGACGACGTTCGTTGACCGGGTCGTTCTGCACCTGCAGGCCGGCGACGGCGGGCACGGTTGTGTGTCGATCCACCGGGAGAAGTTCAAGCCGTTCGGTGGCCCCGACGGCGGTAACGGCGGCCACGGCGGCAGTGTGTCGCTGGTGGTCGACCCGCAGGTGCACACGCTGCTCGACTTCCACTTCCGTCCGCACGTCAAGGCGCAGAACGGTCGCGGTGGCGCGGGTTCCAACCGGGACGGCGCCAACGGCGGCGACCTGGTGCTCACCGTGCCGGACGGCACGGTCGTGCAGACCGCCGACGGCACCGTGCTGGCCGACATGGTCGGTGCCGGCACCACCTTCGAGGTGGCCCGGGGCGGGCGTGGTGGCCGGGGCAACGCCTCGCTGGCCAACTCCCGCCGGAAGGCACCCGGTTTCGCCGAGTTGGGCGAGCCGGGGGAGCAGCTGGACGTCGTGCTGGAGCTCAAGAGCGTCGCCGACGTCGGCCTGGTGGGCTTCCCGTCGGCCGGCAAGTCGTCGCTGATCTCGGTGATCTCGGCCGCCAAGCCGAAGATCGCCGACTACCCGTTCACCACCCTGGTGCCGAACCTCGGCGTGGTGCGGGTCGACAACCACACCTTCACCGTCGCCGACGTGCCCGGACTGATCCCGGGTGCCGCCACCGGCAAGGGCCTGGGGCTGGAGTTCCTGCGGCACGTCGAGCGGTGTGCCGTCCTGGTGCACGTGATCGACACCGCGACGCTGGAGCCGGGCCGGGACCCACTGGCCGACATCGACACCATCGAGGCGGAGCTGGCCGAGTACGGCGGTCTGGCAGACCGGCCGCGCATGGTGGCCCTGAACAAGATCGACGTGCCCGACGGCCGGGACCTCGCCGAGATCGTCCGGCCCGACCTGGAAGCGCGCGGTCTGCGGGTCTTCGAGGTGTCGGCGGCCACCCGGGAGGGTCTCAAGGAGTTCATCTACGCGATGGCCGAGCTGGTGGCGCAGGCGCGGGCCGCGGTGCCGCCGGCCGAGCCGACCCGCATCGTGATCCGGCCCAGGGCGGTCGACGACGCCGGGTTCACCGTCGAGGTGCAGGACGACGGCTCCTACACGGTGCTCGGTGGCCGTCCGGAGCGGTGGGTGCGCCAGACGAACTTCGACAACGACGAGGCGGTCGGCTACCTCGCCGACCGGCTGGCCCGACTCGGCGTGGAGGAGCACCTGGCGAAGGCCGGTGCCCAGCCGGGCGACCTGGTGCGCATCGCGGACCGGGAGTTCGACTGGCGGCCGACCCTCTACGCCGGGGCCGACTACGTGCCGGGCTCCCGGGGCCGCGACGAGCGGCTGGAGGAGAAGACGAACCGTGCCAACGCGGCGGAGCGGTTGGCGGCCCGCAAGGCGCGCCGGCAGCGGCCGGTGGACGAGGTGGAGGCGGCTCCGGCACCGGACGACGCCGGATAGCGCGCCACCGGCCGACACGGGTTCGACTGCCGGCGACCGTCACGTCGAGGTGGTCGGGCCCGGTCAGGGGCGGTCCAGCGGGTCGTCCAGCCGTCCGCCGGTGCCCGCACGGCGGGAGAGCAGCAGACCGAGGGCCAGCATCCCCAGGGCCAGGCCGAGGTGCAGCCAGTTGTCCGCGCCGTTGACCGGGATGAAGTTGGCGCCCGCCTGGTCGACGACGACCAGGCCGTAGATCCAGAGCACCAGGTACACCGCGCCGCCGCCGATCAGGAACAGACGTGCCCCGGCCACGCTGCGGGCCAGCGCCAGACCGGCCACCCCGAAGGCGAGGTGGACCAGGTTGTGCAGGACCGAGACCTGGAACACGCCGAGCAGCTTCGCCTCGGAGTGGTGGCCGGCGAAGGACAACTCGCCGTAGTTCGTGGTGATGCCGGGAACGAACCCGAGCACCCCGATCAGGAGGAAGACCACCGCCAGCACCAGTGCGGCGAGCTGGGCGCGGGTTCTGCGCCGGGTCGGCTTCTCCAGCGACCTGTGCGCCATCGTCGTCACCTCCGTGAGCCCGCGACCGTCGCGGGGTGGGTCCCCGGCTCCGACGATCTCGCATGTGCGCCGCCGTCGGGGGCGACTCCGGAGAAATGACGACTCTGGTGGGGCCCTGCGCACCGTGTGCCCCGGTCCGGCACGGCGGGACGAACCCGCCGACCGGGGCGACCGGCGGTGGGCTCAGTCCAGGTCGAACTCGCCGTCCTGGGCGCCCGCGACGAAGGCGTCCCACTCGGCCTGCGTGAACACCAGCACCGGGCCGTCCGGCTCGGCGGAGTTACGCATACCGATGAGGTCGTCGACGAAGGCGACCTCCACCGCCGCCTCCGAGGTGTCGCCCTCGGCCCGCTGCCAGACCGCCCGGGAGAGGTCGAAGTCACCCTTGGGGTGCGCTGTCATTGCGTCAGTCCTCCAGTACAGGGAAATTGGGGAAGCTCGTTCGATGCCTCATCGGGCAGGATAAGCGGATGCCGAGCCTGAGCCGTGCAGAGTCGACCGCGCGTGGCGCGTCGATCTCCGTCGTTTCCTACCACGTGGACCTCGACCTCACCGGTGGCGACGAGCGGTTCCGCTCGCTGGTCACGATCCGGTTCCGGGCCACCGGCAGCGAGACCTTCGCCGAGGTGAAGCCCGCGAGCCTGCTGGCGGTACGCCTCAACGACCGTGACCTCGACCCGGCCGCCTTGGACGACAACCGGCTCGTCCTGACCGGGCTGGCCGAGGAGAACACGCTGACCGTCGAGGCGGAGATGGCGTACACGAACACCGGTGAGGGGCTGCACCGGTTCGTGGACCCGGCCGACGGTGAGACCTACCTGTACGCGATGTCCTTCCTGGACGACGTGCAACGCATCTTCGCCGCCTTCGACCAGCCCGACCTGAAGGCGCCGGTCACGCTCGCGGTCACCGCACCGGAGCACTGGACGGTCGCGGCGAACGGCGCGCTGGCCGCCAACCCGGCACCCGGGCGCTGGGAGTTCACCCCCACGCTGCCCATAGCCACGTACTTCTTCACGCTGATCGCCGGCCCCTGGCACGTCCGGCGGGACAGCCACGACGGCATCCCGCTGGGGGTGTACTGCCGCCGGTCGTTGGCCGAGCACCTGGACGCCGACGCCGACGAGATCTTCACCATCACGAAGCAGTGCCTGGACCGGTTCCACCAGCTCTTCACCGAGCGGTACCCGTTCGGCAAGTACGACCAGGCGTTCGTGCCGGAGTTCAACGCCGGGGCGATGGAGAACCCGGGCCTGGTGACCTTCCGCGACGACTACGTCTTCCGCTCGGCGGTCACCGACTCCGAGCGGGAGGAGCGGGCCACCACCATCGCCCATGAGATGGCGCACATGTGGTTCGGTGATCTCGTCACCATGCGCTGGTGGGACGACCTGTGGCTGAACGAGTCGTTCGCCGAGTACCTCGGCACCCGGGTCACCGCCGAGGCGACCCGGTTCGACCAGGCGTGGACGACCTTCGCGCTGCAACGCAAGGCCTGGGGGTACGCCGCCGACCAGCGCCCCTCCACCCACCCCGTCGCGCCCGAGGAGGTGGCCGACGCGGCGCAGGGGCTGCTCAACTTCGACGGCATTTCGTACGCCAAGGGCGCCAGCGTGCTGCGGCAACTGGTCGCCTGGCTCGGTGACGAGGCGTTCCTGGCCGGTCTGAACGATCACTTCGCCCGACACCGGTTCGGCAACGCCACCCTGGCGGACCTGCTCGACAGCCTGGGTGCCGCCAGCGGCCGGGACCTCACCGACTGGGCGGAGCCGTGGCTGCGTACGGCGCAGGTGAACACGCTGCGGTCCGAGGTGCGGCTGGACGCCGACGGCCGGTACGCCGAGGTGGCCGTGGTGCAGACCGCCCCGCCGTCGCACCCGGTGCTGCGTCCGCACCGCATCGGCGTCGGCCGGTACGCCGTCGACGGCACCGCCGAGCGGCAGGAGGTCGACCTCGACCCGAAGGCCGACGACGGTCGTACCGTGCTCACCGGGTTGGTCGGCGAGCCGGCGGCGGCGGTCCTGCTGCCCAACGACGGTGACCTGACGTTCGCCAAGATCCGTCTGGACCCGGCCTCGGCCGACGCCGTGCCACTCCTGCTGCCCCGGCTGGCCGACCCGCTGGCCCGGGCGCTGCTCTGGGGCGAGGCGCTGGACGCCGCCACCGACGGGGAACGGCCGGTGCCGGCGGTGGTGGACCTGATCGAGGCGGCGCTGCCCGCCGAGACCGAGGTGATCATCGCCGAGGACGTGCTGGCGCTGAGCCGGTCGCTGGTCGACCGCTACCTCGACCCGGCGGCCCGGCAGACGGCCCTGGCCCGGATCGCCGACGCCTGCCGCCGGTTGCTCGACGGTGCCGCGCCGGGGGAGTCGTTGCAGTTGGCCGCCGCGCGGGGCCTGATCGCCGTGACCACCGACGCCGACCTGCTGGGCGGCTGGCTCGCCGGTCGGGGCGTACCGGCCGGGTTGGCCGTCGACACCGAGCTGCGCTGGTCCGTCCTGGCCCGGCTGGTGGTGCTGGGGGCCGCCGGTGCGGCCGAGATCGCCGCCGAGGCGGACACCGACCCGAGCGCCGCCGGCGCGGAGCGGGCCGCCAC
>NZ_SISL01000288.1:0-7700 GCF_004307965.1 Verrucosispora sp. SN26_14.1
CCGGCATCCGGGTGTACGCGGTGGAGGCCGACCCGCTCACCGCCGCGCTCGCCGAGGCGAACGCTCTCGCTGCCGGGTTGGCCGACCTCGTCACCGTCGAGTGTGGCGACGCGACCGCGTTCGACGTGACCCGGGTCGACGCGGTCTTCTGCGATCCGGCCCGCCGCCGGGCCGGTACCGGTCGCCGGGTCTTCGACCCGAACGCGTACTCGCCGCCGTGGGACTTCGTCACCGGCCTCGCCGAACGGGTGCCGCGCATGGTGGTGAAGGTGGCGCCGGGTCTCGATCACGCCCTGATCCCGGCCGGCGCCGAGGCGGAGTGGGTCGGCGTCGACGGCGACCTGGTGGAGGCGGCCCTCTGGTGCGGCCCGCTCGCCGCACACCCCCGCCGCGCGACCATCTGCAAGGAAGGGCCCCCTACTAACGCCTCGTGTATAGCAGGGGTCCCCTCCTTACATGAAGGCGATGGGGTGCGCGTGCATCAGCTCACCGGGCGGGGGACGGCGGAGGCGCCGGTCGGGCCGGTACGCAGGTTCGTCTACGACCCGGATTCGGCGGTGGTACGGGCACACCTGGTCGCCGAGCTCGCCGCCGACCTGGACGCCACGCTGGCCGACCCGAGCATCGCCTACCTCTATGCCGACCGGGCCACCCCCACCCCGTACGCCCGCTGCCTGGAGGTGACCGACGTGCTGGCGTTCTCGCTCAAGCGGCTGCGGGCGCTGCTGCGGGAGCGCCGGGTCGGCCGGGTGGAGATCCTCAAGCGGGGCTCCGCGCTGGAACCGGAGCGGCTCCGGCGGGACCTGCGGTTGGCCGGTGACCAGCCGGCCAGCCTGGTGCTGACCCGGGTCGCCGGAGCGCCGACGGTGCTGGTCTGCCAGCCGGCGACCTGACCCGCCGGGCGCAGGACTAGGTTGGCGGGCATGGCGGGACGGGGTACGCCGGCGATCGCGCTGCTGGCGAAGCAGAGGATCACGCACCGCACCCACCCGTACGACGTCCCGGCGGACGCCGCCAACTACGGCGCGGTGGTCGCCGCCGCGCTCGCGGTCGCGCCGGAACGGGTCTTCAAGACCCTGGTCACCGAGGTCGACGGCGCGCTGACCGTGGCGGTGGTGCCGGTCACCGGCGAGTTGGACCTCAAGGCCCTCGCCGCCGCCGTGGGCGGCAAGCGGGCGGCGCTGGCCGACCGCGCGGCGGCCGAGCGGACCACCGGGTACGTGCGGGGCGGCATCAGTCCGCTCGGCCAACGCAAGCGGCTGCCCACCGTGATCGACGAGTCCGCCCTGGCGCATCCCACCGTGTACGTGTCGGCCGGTCGCCGGGGTCTCCAGGTGGAATTGGCGCCCACGGATCTCGTGGCGCTCACCGAGGCCAGCACCGCCGCGCTGACCACCGGCTGACCGCACCCGACCTGCCCACTTATCCGTCGTCGCCCGGCCGCGTACCGGGCGGGTGTCGTCGGCGTTGCTGAATTGTTACCGCCGACAACAAACTCATCGCGATCGCACTCTTGTGCTGGCGTGTGGGGCGCAATACGTTGCCGGACACAACAAAACAAACACCGACACCCTTCCCCCACCCTCGAAAGGACCCTGCAGATGCGCAAGGGCTTCCTCGCCGTCGGCGCCGTGGGTCTCCTGACCCTCGGCTCCCTGACGGCCTGCGGCGACGACTCCGGCGGCAACCAGGCCGGTTCCGACAAGACCCCGAAGATCGGGGTGATCCTGCCGGACAGCAAGTCCTCCGTCCGCTGGGAGAGCGCGGACCGCAAGTTCCTGGAGGAGGCGTTCAAGGCCGCCGGCGTCCAGTACGACATCCAGAACGCCCAGGGTGACAAGAACGCGTTCCAGACCATCGCCGACCAGATGATCACCAGCGGCGTCACCGCGCTGATGATCGTCAACCTGGACTCCGGCACCGGCAAGGCCGTGCTCGACAAGGCCAAGTCGCAGGGCGTCGCCACCATCGACTACGACCGCCTCACCCTCGGCGGCTCGGCGGAGTACTACGTCAGCTTCGACAACGAGGCCGTCGGCAAGCTCCAGGGCGAGGGCCTCGTCAAGTGCCTCACCGACGCCAAGGTGGAGAAGCCGGCGATCGCGTACCTGAACGGCTCGCCGACCGACAACAACGCGACCCTGTTCAAGAACGGGTACGACTCGGTCCTCAAGCCGAAGTTCGACTCGGGCGAGTACACCAAGGCCGCCGACGACTCGGTGCCGGACTGGGACAACGCGCAGGCCGCCACCATCTTCGAGCAGCAGCTCACCAAGGCCAGCGGCAAGATCGACGGCGTGCTGAGCGCGAACGACGGCCTGGGCAACGCCGCCATCTCGGTGCTCAAGAAGAACAACCTCAACGGCAAGGTCCCGGTGACCGGCCAGGACGCCGACCCGCAGGGTCTGCAGAACATCCTCGCCGGTGACCAGTGCATGACCGTCTACAAGGCCGTCAAGCAGGAGGCGGACGCCGCTTCCGAGCTGGCCATCGCGCTGGCCAAGGGCGAGCGCAAGGAGACCGGCCAGACGGTCAAGGACCCGGAGAGCGGTCGGGACGTGGCCAGCGTCCTGCTCACCCCGAAGGCGATCTACAAGGAGAACGTCAAGGACGTCATCGCCGACGGCTACGTGACCAAGGAAGAGGTCTGCACCCCCGACTTCGCCAAGCTCTGCACCGAAGCGGGCATCAGCTGACCCACCCGCCTAGGCGGCGCCGCCCGGCACGGCAACCCCGTGCCGGGCGGCGCGACGCCGCTGGACGGGTCCCGATCTCCCTCCGTGTCTAAGGAGAACCCCGTGTCCGCGACCCCACTGCTGGAGCTACGCGGGATCGACAAGAGCTTCGGTCCCGTCCAGGTCCTGCGCGACGTCGCCTTCGCTGCCTACCCGGGCGAGGTGACCGCGCTCGTCGGCGACAACGGCGCCGGCAAGTCGACCCTGGTCAAGTGCATCAGCGGCATCTACCCCACCGACTCCGGGGAGTTCGTCTTCGACGGCCGCCCGGTGCACATCAACAGCCCCCGCGACGCCGCCTCGCTCGGCATCGAGGTCGTCTACCAGGACCTCGCGCTCTGCGACAACCTCGACATCGTGCAGAACATGTTCCTCGGGCGGGAGAAGCGCAGCGGCATCGTCCTGGACGAGCCGACGATGGAGCAGATGGCCGCGGAGACCCTCGCCGGGCTCTCCGTACGCACCGTCAAGTCGCTGCGCCAGCACGTCTCCAGCCTCTCCGGCGGCCAGCGCCAGACCGTGGCGATCGCCAAGGCGGTGCTCTGGAACAGCAAGCTGGTGATCCTGGACGAGCCGACCGCCGCGCTCGGCGTCGCACAGACCGCCCAGGTGCTCGAACTGGTCCGCCGGCTGGCCGACAACGGCCTGGCCGTGGTGCTCATCTCGCACAACATGAACGACGTCTTCGCCGTCTCCGACCGGATCGCCGCGCTCTATCTCGGCCAGATGGTCGCCCAGGTGAGGACCACCGACATCACGCACTCGCAGATCGTCGAACTGATCACCGCAGGCCGTTCCGGCGGGCTCGGGCTCGCCACCGAACCGGCCACCAACGGCAACGGTGGAGCACCCGCCAGCAGCAACACAGGAGGGCTGGCATGAGCGAGCCGCAGCGAGCGAATCATCAACTCCGGGCCGAGGCCGGCCCGCAGCGCAGCGGAGGGTCGGCATGAGTTCCACCGCCGTCAAGCAGGACGGGCCGGCCGCCGTGGCACCGGCACCCTCCGTCGCCAGTCACGTACGCGGCTACTGGCGTCGGGTACGCGGCGGCGACATCGGCGCGCTGCCCGCCGTCGCCGGCCTGCTCGTCCTCTGCACGATCTTCTCGATCATGCGTCCGAGCTTCCTCACCGCGGGCAACTTCGCCAACCTGTTCACCCAGGGCGCGGCGGTCACGTTGATCGCCATGGGGCTGGTCTTCGTCCTGCTGCTGGGCGAGATCGACCTGTCCGCCGGTTTCGCCAGCGGCGTCTGCGCGGCGGTGCTGGCCAACGTGGTGACCGTCCTCGGGTACCCGTGGTACGTGGCGGTGCTCGCGGCCGTGCTCACCGGCCTGGTCATCGGCACCACGCTGGGCTTCCTGGTCGCCAAGGTCGGCATCCCGTCGTTCGTGGTCACCCTCGCCGGCTTCCTCGCCTTCCAGGGCGTGGTGCTGCTGCTGATGGAGGAGGGCCGGAACATCTCGGTCCGCGACCCGGTCCTGGTCGCGATCGCCAACCGCAACCTGCCGCCGGCCCTCGGCTGGGCCCTGACCGCGCTCGCGGTCGCCGGCTTCGCCGCGGTGCAGTTGCTGCGGTACCGCAAGCGTGCCGCACGCGGCCTGATCAACGACCCGCTGGCCATGGTGCTGGGCCGGATCGGCATCCTGGCCGTGGTCCTCGGCGTCGCCGTCTACGTGCTCAACCTGGAGCGCAGCCGCAACGTGCTGATCAGCTCGCTCAAGGGTGTACCGATCGTGGTGCCGATCATCGCCGTCCTGCTCGTGGCCTGGACGTTCGTGCTCCAGCGCACCAGCTACGGCCGGCACATCTACGCGGTCGGCGGCAACAAGGAGGCCGCGCGCCGGGCCGGCATCAACGTGGACCGGATCCGCATCTCGGTCTTCGTGATCTGCTCCACGATGGCGGCGATCGGCGGCATCGTGGCGGCGAGCCGGGCCAACTCGGTCGACCCGAACACCGGTGGCAGCAACGTGCTGCTGTACGCCGTCGGGGCGGCGGTGATCGGTGGTACCAGCCTCTTCGGTGGCAAGGGACGCGTCCTGGACGCGGTCCTCGGTGGCGCCGTGGTGGCGGTGATCGACAATGGCATGGGGCTGATGGGCTACAGCTCGGGCGTGAAGTTCGTGGTCACCGGCGTGGTGCTGCTGCTCGCGGCGAGTGTCGACGCGTTGTCGCGACGACGAGCCTCGGCCACCGGCAACCGCTGATCCGCTGTACCGAAAGTAGTCAAGCCTCGATGCGCGTAGGACCCAGCCAGGACGAGATCCGTCGGCAGAATCTCGGTGCCCTGCTGCGTTACGTGCACCTGCACGGCGCCACCACGCGCGCCGAGCTGACGAACACGCTGGGCTTGAACCGGAGCACCATCGGCGCGCTCACCGCCGACCTCGCCGCCGCCGGACTGGTGAGCGAGGGGGCGCCGAAGGAGACCGGCCGGGCCGGACGACCGTCGCTGGTCGTCCGGCCCGAGTCGGACCGGGTCTTCGCGTACGCGTACAGCATCGAGGTGGACCGGCTGCGGGCCGCGCGGGTCGGTCTGGGCGGTGCGGTGCTCGACCGTTGGGAACTGGACCGCCCGCGCGGGTTGACCGCGACGGAGGCCGCCCCGCTGCTGGCCGGAGCGGTGAAGGAGATGCGGCACGGGCTGCCGCAGGACGCGGTCTGCGTCGGGGCCGGGGTGGCGGTCTGCGGCATGGTGCGCCGCGACGACGGTCTGGTCCGCCTCGGCCCGACCACCGGATGGGTGGACGAGCCGATCGGCACCACCCTCGGCAGCGAACTCGGCGTCGACGTCCCGGTCACCGTGGGGAACGTCGCCGACGTGGCGGCCTTCGCCGAACACGCCCGGGGCGCGGCGGCCGGCTGCGACAACGTCATCTACCTCTACGGCGACGTCGGCGTGGGCGCCGGGATCATCGCCGGTGGCCGCCGCCTCACCGGGCACGGCGGCTACAGCGGCGAGGTCGGGCACATGGTGGTCAGCCGCGACGGGGTGCGCTGCGAGTGCGGCAACCGGGGCTGCTGGGAGACCGAGATCGGCGAGCACGGGCTGCTGCGGGCCGCCGAGCGCTCCGACGCCCGGGGCCGGGAGGCGATGCTCGCGGTCTTCGACGCCGCCGACCGTGGCGACGCCCGGGCCCAGACGGCGGTACGCCAGGCCGGCGACTGGCTGGGTTTCGGTGTCGCCAACCTGGTCAACATCTTCAACCCCGAGATGGTCATCTTCGGCGGCACCATGCGCGACCTCTATCTGGCCGCCGCCGCCCAGGTACGCAGCCGGCTCAACTCCAACGGCCTGCCCGCCTGCCTGGAGCACGTACGCCTGCGGACGCCGAAACTCGGCGAGGACGCCCCGCTTGTCGGCGCCGCCGAACTCGCCTTCGAACGGCTGCTGGCCGACCCGCTCGACGTCGGCTGACCCGACCGGACAAGACCGTGAACCGGTTTCGGAACCGGTGAACTGATCGGCCACTCATTCCGTACCACTGTGCGGACGAGCGGCCGGCGTGTCACGGCCGCCGTCACGTAGTCGACCGGTTCTCGTCCGAGGAGGCGCCGCAGACATGGCACCGCTGGATTCCGCTCGTCGCCGGCAGGGCACCCGGTCCCGTCGCCTGGCGGTGCTGCTCACCACGATCGCCGCCGCTCTCGTCTGGCATCCCGGTGCCGCCGTGGCCGCGCCCGCCGGCCAGCAACTCGCCGCCGCCGACCAGGCCCTGCTCGACGGGGTACGCCTAGCCGGGCTCTGGGAGATGCCGGCCGGACAGATGGCCGCCGAGAAGGGCCAGTCGGCGGTGGTCCGCGAGGTCGGTGCGGAGATCGCCCGGCAGCACGAGGAACTGGACCGACTCACCGTGGAGGCCGCCAACAAGCTCGGCGCGACCATCCCGACCGTGCCGTCCGCACAGCAGCAGCAGTGGCTGACGGAGATGAAGGACGCCACCGGCGCCCGGTTCGACCAGATCTTCGTCACCCGGCTCCGGGTCGCCCACGGCTCGATCCTCCCGGTCGTCACCGCGGTCCGCGGCAGCACCCGCAACGACGTCATCCGCGACCTGGCCAACGCCACCAACAAGTACGTCAGCGACCACATGCTGATGCTGGAGAGCACCGGCCTGGTGCGGTACGCCGAACTGCCGCCCGCCGTGCTGCCCGCGCCCGGCGAGGACGGACTGATCGCCGCCGCGTCGGCCAACACCGCACCGGCGGTGGGCATCAGCAACACCCTGATCTGGGCCATCTTCTTCGTTGCCATCGGCACCGGCGGCTTCCTCAGCTATCGGCTGTTGCGCCGCAGGTAACCAGCCGACCCGCACCGATGGCTCCCCGCACCCGGGCCCTCGCCCTCCTCGGGCTGGTCCTGGCCACCCTGTGCGCCGCCCTGGGTCCCGCCGGCCCAGCGGCGGCGCACGCCGTCGTGGTGGACACCACCCCGCAGCGCGACGAGGTGCTCCCGTACGCGCCACGCGAGGTCCTGGTCACCTTCAGCGAGTCGGTCGCGCCGGTGTCCGGCCGGGTGCAGGTGCTCGCGCCGGACGGTAAGCGGATCAACATCGGTGACCCGGAGGTCCGCGACCGGACCCTGCGGATCATGCTGCGCGCCTCCGACCGGCCGCTCGGCACGTACCTGGTCAGTTACCGCGTCATCTCGGCGGACAGTCATCCGGTCGCCGGCAGCTTCACCTTCGCCGCCGGGGCACCGTCGGTGGCCCCACCCCTGCCGGCCGTGGCGGAGTCGGAGTCACCGGCCGGGGTCCTGGTGCCCGCCGCCAAGTTCCTCGGCTACCTCGGTCTGCTGCTGGCGGTCGGTCCGCCGCTGCTCGCTGCGGCGTTCTGGCCACCCCGGCGGTCCCGGCGGGGTGCGACGGTGACGGCGCTGGTCGGGCTCGGCCTGGTCGCCGTGGCCACCGTCGGCACCTGGGTCGGGCAGGCCGCCCAGGTGGTCGGCGCGCCGGTCGGGCAG
>NZ_SISL01000289.1:0-7700 GCF_004307965.1 Verrucosispora sp. SN26_14.1
CCGGCGGTGGCGGGCTCCGGGGCGGGTGCTGCGGGTGGCCGCCGTGGGTCCGCTGATCTTCGTCGGGCTGTTCCTGTTCGCCTCGCCGACCGGGCCGGTGGTGCTGCCCCGGGGCGACGGCGGCGCGGCCGGTACGGCGATCGGTGACCTGCACCCGCCGGTGGTCATGCTGGTGCTGGACGAGTTGCCCCTGGTCTCGCTGCTCGACGCGGACGGCGGCATCGACGCGGCCCGGTACCCGCACTTCGCCGAACTGGCCGCCGGCTCCACCTGGTACCGCAACTCGACCGGGGTCAGCGGCTGGACGCCGTACGCGCTGCCGGCCATGTTGACCGGCCGCTACCCGGCCCAGCCGTACGCGCCGCACTACTCGCACTACCCGGACAACCTCTTCACCGCCTTCGGTGGGCTGTACGACATCCGGGCCGAGGAGAGCATCACCCGGCTCTGCCCGCCCAGCCGCTGCGAGCAGCCGGTCACCCCGGAGCAGGGGATCGGGGTGCTGGTCCGGGAGACCGGAAGGCTGGCGCGGCAGATCACCGCGCCGCACGAGAGCCGGATCGACCCGGAGGACTCGTACCGGGAGCGCACCGCCGAGGAGGCGGGCATCGACGCCGCCGAGCCGGTGCCGAGCGACCCGAAGTTCCGCTGGGACAGCCTCAACGTCAACCAGCCGGCCCGCTTTACCAGCTTCCTGAACGGCCTGACCCCGTCGAACCGGCCCACGCTGCACTTCCTGCACCTGCTGATGCCGCACAGCCCGTGGGCGTACCTGCCCTCGGGTGCCCGGTACGAGGCGCCCGAGGACTTTCCGTACGAGGGACGGGGCTGGGTGGACCTGGCCCGGCAGCGGCACCTGGCACAGCTCGGCTACACCGACCGACTGATCGGCGAGACCATCCGCACGCTGCGCGCCAGCGGACTGTGGGACCGGGCGCTGGTGGTGGTCACCGCCGACCACGGCGTCAGCTTCACCGAGGGGGTGCAGGGCCGGGGCGAGGACGCCATCCGGGCCGCCCCCGAACAGGTGGCCTGGGTGCCCACCTTCGTCCGGACGCCGGGGCAGCGCACCGGGCGGGTGGACGACCGCAACTGGGAACACGTCGACCTGCTGCCGACCATCGCCGACGAGGCGGCCATCCGGCTGCCGTGGCGGGTCGAGGGCCGCTCGGCCCGGCAGGCGCCGCGTACCGATCCGGGCAAGGTCTTCTACGACCGGCCGTCGCAGCCCATGCCGATCCGGGGCGGTGTACCCGCCGCGATGCCGTCGCCGCCACCGCACCCGCTGGTCGGCACCACCGTGGGTGACGCGCCGCCCGGCGGCACCGCCGTCGTCGGCGGGCAGGACGCCTTCCGCGCCGTCGACCCGGACGACGGGCGGCTGCCGGGGATGGTCTGGGGCACGGTGCCCGACCGGGTCGCCGACGGTACCTCGCTGGCGGTGGCGGTCAACGGTGTCGTCGGGGCCGTGGTGCCGGTGGTCTCCCCGGATCCGGGTGGTCGCCGCTTCGCCGCGCTGCTCGCCGACGACCGGCTGTTCCACCCCGGCGCCAACCGGCTCGACCTGTACCTCGTCGACGCCGCCGGTGACCTGCGCCGGCTCGCCGTCACCTGACGCCGGCACGTCCGCGCGCGGCCCGCCGTCACCCCCCGAGGGGCACGTGACTGAGCGCTCGGACAGTTACGTACCCGTCGCGTACCGACACTCTTCGTGGTTTCTTTGTGCCTGTATGCCCCTGCTCGTCGGGGTTTCCCAGCGCCCTGGTCGGGAATCGGGTGACGCATACCTCACCGCCGAACCACGGCAGGCGGTGTCGCCGCAACCGCAATTACGGTAGAAGCGAAGGCAATTCAACGTAGATCTGCCGGCGAAGCGAGGAACCACATGACGGAAGTCAAGCTCGATCACCCCGGCGGGCAGCTGTCGATGCCGGTGCATTCCGCGGTCGAGGGCCCCGGCGGGGTCGGCGTGGGCAAGCTGCTGAAGGAAACCGGGATGACGACCTACGATCCCGGTTTCGTCAATACCGCCGCCTGTTCGTCCGCGATCACCTATATCGACGGCGATGCAGGCATCCTGCGCTACCGTGGCTACCCCATCGAGCAGTTGGCCGAGAAGAGCTCCTTCCTGGAGGTCTCCTACCTCCTGATCTACGGTGAGCTGCCCTCCACCGAGCAGCTCACCGAGTTCACCGAACGGATCCGGCGGCACTCGCTGCTGCACGAGGAGATGCGTCGGTTCTTCGACGGGTTCCCCCGGGACGCGCACCCGATGGCCGTGCTCTCCTCGGCCGTCAGCGCCATCTCCACCTTCTACCAGGACAGTCTGGACCCGTTCGACGCCGAGCACGTGGAGATGTCCACGGTCCGGCTGATGGCGAAGGTGCCCACCATCGCCTCGTACGCCTACAAGAAGTCGATCGGGCAGCCGCTGCTGTACCCGGACAACTCGCTGGGCTACGTGGAGAACTTCCTGCGGATGACGTTCGGCGTGCCGGCGGAGCCGTACGAGGTCGACCCGGTGATGGCCCGCGTGCTGGACATGCTGTTCATCCTGCACGCCGACCACGAGCAGAACTGCTCCACGTCGACCGTGCGGCTGGTCGGCTCCAGCAACGCCAACCTCTTCGCCTCGGTCTCGGCCGGCGTGAACGCGCTGTTCGGCCCGCTGCACGGCGGTGCCAACCAGGCGGTGCTGGAGATGCTGGAGCGGATCCAGGCCGAGGGCGGTGACGTGCAGTCCTTCGTCCGCAAGGTCAAGGACAAGCAGGACGGCGTCAAGCTGATGGGCTTCGGCCACCGGGTCTACAAGAACTACGACCCGCGTGCCGCGATCGTCAAGAACGCGGCGCAGGACGTGCTCGGCCGGATGGCCAAGCCGGACCCGCTGCTGGACATCGCCATGCAGTTGGAGGAGATCGCGCTCGCCGACGACTTCTTCGTCGACCGCCGGCTCTACCCGAACGTGGACTTCTACACCGGGCTCATCTACAAGGCGATGGGCTTCCCGACCAAGATGTTCACGGTGCTGTTCGCCCTGGGTCGGCTGCCGGGCTGGATCGCGCAGTGGCGCGAGATGATCAACGACCCGGAGACCAAGATCGGCCGTCCTCGGCAGGTCTACACCGGTTCCGCCGAGCGGGACTACCTCCCCTTCGAGAAGCGCTGACCCCGCAAGGAAGGGCCCCTTACTCACGCCTCGTGTAGAGCAAGGGTCCCTTCCTCACAGCGACACGACGGCCGCCGTCCCCGGTTCACGGGGGTCGGCGGCCGTCGTGCGTCCGCGAGGAGGGGGTTGGCCCCACGGACGGTCAGTGCGCCGGGTGGCCGTCGTCGTCCTCGCCGGCCGTGGTCGGCAGCGAGCCGAGGACCCGGTTGATGACGTGGATCCGGGTGCCGGCGGCCTGGTAGTCGGCACAGACGGTCTGTGCCTCGTCGCCGAACCGGGCGGCCTCGCCCTGTCCGGTGACGGTGAGTTCGGTGTCGGCGAGGGTGCGTACGCTGCCGGCGGTGACCAGTTGGGAGACCGACATCGGCCCGGTCACCACGTGCTCGCGCAGCAGTGTGCGCAGGTCGTCGACATCGTGCAGCAGCAACTCGTCGAGGTTGGTGCGGGAGAACTTCGCCGAGAAGGCGTCGTCGGTGGGGGCCAGCACGGTCACGCCGGCCAGTTCGCCGCCCAGACCGGTGGCCCGGACCGCCGCCTCGAAGGTGGTCAGCACGGGAATCCACTGGAGGGCCTGGTCGGCGGGCTGGCCGACCAGCGAGCCCGGGTTACCCGGTTCGGTGCCCGCCGGCAGTTGCTCGCAGAGCGGGCCGGTCACCGCGACGGCGACCGGCGTACCGGTGTCCGCCGCGTCGGTGGCGCGATCCTCGCCGCCGGTGCAGCCCGCGACCGCGAGCAGCGTGGCCAGGGCCGCACCGGCGACCGGGACCGCGCGCCGTCGGGCCCGTCGCGGGTCCGTCGTCGAGGGCCTGAGGGTGTCGGTCACGGTGGTCTCCCCTTGTGTCGGGCGGGTGGTGGGTACCGGCAGGCCGGGCGCGGATCCGGCCTGCCGGTACGTCGGTCGGTCGAGGTTCAGCAGGTCACAGGCGTGCGCACTGGCTGGACTTCGGACCGCTCACCGAGTTGACGACCTCCAGGTTGACCGGCGCGGCGGTGTTGCCGGAGCAGGACAGCGGGCCGTTCACGGTGTTGCCGGCGACCAGCGGAGCGTCACCGGTGTTGTTGACCACGTTGACCGGGCCGTTGGTGCGGTTGCCGACCAGGACCACCGGGCCCCGGACGCCGGTGGCGTTCACCGGACCGTGCACGGTGCTGGCGGTCAGCACGAAACCGGCCGCACCACTGGCGTCCACCGGCCCGTTGATCGAGCTGCCGTTGACGATCAGCGCGGCGCCCGGCTGGACCTTGATCGGACCACGGATGGTGGCGTCGGCGAGGCACGTCACCCCGGAGACGGTCAGCGGGCCGTTGCGGGTACCGGTCACCGTGGCGGCGATCCGCTCGCCCACGACCAGGCCCTCCACGGCCTGCTCGTCGAGGAGCAGCGGCACCAGACCCCGCTCCGGCTGGGACAGCGGCACGACGTACCCGTCGGCGACCTTGATCACCTTCCAGCCGTGTGCGGCGAGCCGCTGGGCCACGGTGGTCTGTCGACCGGCGGGACCGTCGGTGCGGGCACCGTTGTACTGCGCCTCGGTGAGCTTGTACGCGCACGGCGCCTGCTCCAGGATCCGCGCCGGCGTGGGGGCGTCGACCGGCGGCGGGGTGTCACCCGGGTGCGGGGCGGGGTGCGCCTCGATCGGACGGGAGCCGCGGAAGACGATCCGGCCGGTGTTCGCCGACTGGAACCTGATCGCCTCGGCCCGGGCGCTGCTGAGGTTGGTGGCGCTGGCCTGGTGGTAGGCGAGGAACTGGGTGAACGTCCACAGCGCCGAGTAGGTCTTGCGGCGCCGGTTGTTGGCCGTGTTGGTCTCGTCCGGCCGGGTCGGGCCGCCGGAGCTGCGCAGCTCCAGCAGGGAGTTGACCACGTTCTTCAGACCCAGGGTGTTCCGCAGGATGGTCTCCTCACCCAGGCCGACGTTGGCCCCGGTGCACCCGTACGGGCAGGCCCACCAGCCGTCCTTGGCGCCCTGGGTGTACATGTGACCCTCGATCATGTTCTGCGACTCGTCGAAGATCCCCTGCGCCACGTTGGCGTGCCGCGGCGGCAGCATCGGCAGGTCACCGGTGTTGGCGTTGCCGTACTCGTGGCCGTCGTAGCTGGCGATCGGGCGGTAGTCGCGGATCATCTCCACGAAGGTCTGCGTCTCCGGCTGGCGGATCAGCGAGTAGTCCCGGTTCAGGTCCTGGCCGGTGGAGTTGCCCCGGCTGTTGGCGGCCCGACCGTCGCCGTTGATCGTCGGCAGGATCAGCATGGTGGTCTTCGACAGCCGGTCGAGGGTGGCCGGGTCGTCGGTGAAGGCCAGCTGGCGGGCCATGATGAAGCACGCCTCACGGTCGCCCGGCTCGTTGCCGTGCACGTTGCAGTTGAGCAGCAGCGGGTTCGTCGCGGCCACGGCCTCCGGGGTCGCCGGCGGGGTGGGGTAGCCGATGACGAACATGTTGATCGGCCGGTTGTTGATGGTGCGGCCGAGCTCCACGACGCGGACCCGCTCGCTCAGCTCGTCGACGGCCGCCGTGTAGGCGTACTCGTTGACGTCGCTGGTGTACTGCGCGCCGAGGGTGTTCTCCCACTGCGTACGCAGGTTCTGGCCGGGGACGTTCGGGTCGCCCCAGTGCGCCGTGGTGGTGCCGCTGACGGCCGCCGAGTACGGCTGCGCCTCGGTGCCGAGGCGGGCGCGTACCCGCCACTGGAACCGGTTGCCCGGCACGAAGCCGGCGTCGGCGAAGGTGGGCTCGGAGTTGTTGATCTGACGGTTCGGTCGCCAGACACCGACGATCACACCGTTCCCGGAGGGGGTCCCGTCCTCCGCGAGGGCGGTGCGCTCGATCTGGTAGTCGGTGGCGCCGTCGACGTGGGTCCAGGCCAGCGTGGCGTACCCGTCGCCCTGGACGACCGTCAGGCCCTGGACCTGGTTCGGTTCCGCCTGCGCCAGCGCGGTGGGCAGCTGGCCGAGGGCCGGGGCGGGCTGGGCGGTCGCCGCGAGCACGGCGACGAGAAGTGTGGAGAAGACACCGGCCGTTGTCCGTCTGTATCTCAAGGGGGGTTCTCCAAACAGGAGGGAGGGCTGGATACCGACAGCACACCCTCAGCGGGCCGACTGCGGGGCCGCGAGCAGGGATTCTTGAGGATGCCTTGAGGTTCGGCCGGCCTCGGCCCTGAGTCGATGCTCAGCCGGACCGGAGGCGATAACCGACCCCGCGTACGGTTTCGACCAGCCCGGCGTCGTCGAGCTTGGCGCGCAGCGCGGCCACGTGGACGTCGAGGTTGTGCCGGGTCGCCCAGGTGGTCTGCCAGACCTCCAACTGCAAGCGGTCCCGGGGCACCACGGTGCCCGGCTGCCGGGCCAGCGCCAGCAGCAGGTCGAACTCCTTGCGGGAGAGGCCGACCTCCCGGTCGGAGACCCAGACCCGTCGGGCGTCCACGTCGATCCGCAGCGTGTCGACCTGCACCAGGGTCGCCGGCCGGGCGGTACGCGTCGTCCGCCGCATCACCGCCTCGATCCGGGCCTGCAACTCGACCATCGAGAAGGGCTTCACCACGTAGTCGTCCGCCCCGGCCCGCAGCCCGGCCACCCGGTCGTGCTCCTCGACGCGCGCCGTCACGGCGATGATGGCGACCTCCTCGTTGTGCTGGCGGATCCGCCGGCACACCTCCAGGCCGTCGCGGTCCGGCAGGTTCATGTCGAGCAGGATGAGGTCCACCGGCTCCGCCTCGACCGCCTCGGCGGCCGTCAGCGCCTGCACGACCTCGTGCCCCCGGCGCCGCAGCGCTGCGGAGAGGCCCGCCGACACGCGGAGGTCGTCTTCCACCAGGAGCACCCGCACGCACACCCTCCTCGACCTCGCGGAGGCCGCAGCCTTCCCGAATTCTTGCGAGTCTGTCGGATGTGAAGCAGCGGTGACCAGTGCAGATACAAGATCGTAACGACAGAATCATCTGGCCGAACGGGTCTGGCCGCCTCGGATCCGACCTCGGCGGGCCCGCCCGACGGCAGGGCCACGGACGCCGCTCCGGCACGACCCGCACCGGGACAGGCCGCACCGGGGCCTCACTGTCGGTAGCCCACCCCGGTGTCCGCCGTTTCCCCTGCGGCCCCTTTGCTCTGCTTCAACCCACGCATCGGTAACCCTCCGCAGTGGACGCGCCGTCGCCGTGGTGGCACCGTCGTCGGATCGGTGCAGCTCAGGTGCTATTGCGTGGGTTGAAGCAGAGCAAAGGCGGGGAGGTGGACAACTGGTGGCGGCCGGGCACCGTCACGCTCGGCGACGCTTACGCAACGCCACCACGCTGGTGGTAAGCGACCGTCCCGGCACCGTTCGCCCCGGCACGCGAACGAGCCAGTGCCGACCGGGTGGGTCGACACTGGCTCGTCGAGGGGCAACGCCGTGTGGCGCGAGCGCTGTGGGGGTGGGGTGTGGGTCAGCGCAGGCCGGCGGCGGCCAGCAGGTTGCCCTCCGGGACCACCGGGCGCGACCGGCCGTGCGCCATGAGCTGCGCGGCGCGCTCGGCGGCCACGTTCGGGGCCTGGGC
>NZ_SISL01000029.1:0-29305 GCF_004307965.1 Verrucosispora sp. SN26_14.1
CGGCCCCACCCGGCCGACGTCCCGCGTGCGCGGCGTCCGCTACCGGGCCAGCAGCGCGCCGATCATGCTGGCGAAGGCCCCGACCGAACTGCCCGTCCGGACCAGGTTCCAGCGCACCCACGGCACCTCGAACCGACGCCGGATCGCCGCCAGGTCGGTGATCCCGTCGACCGACCCGGCGGCGTCCAACTGATCATTGAGCGGCACGTTGCACCGCGCCGTTACACCGAGCGTCACCAGGTGCAGGACCAGCGCGGCGACCAGCCACCACAGCACCGCACCGCCGTCACCGAAGTACCCGACGACCGCCACCGCCACCAGCACCGGCCCACCCAGGAACACCGAGATGAACCAGCCGTTGACGATCTTCCGGTTGATCGACTGCATGGTGCCGACCAGCGTCCGATCGTCGGTCGCCGCCAACCCCGGCATGACCGAGCAGGCGTACGCGAAGAACAACCCCGCCACCAGCCCCGTGGCCGCCACGCCCCCGGCCAGCACCACGACCCGTACGCCTTCCGGCACGCTTGCCTCCCCCTGTCGAACCGACGCCCGAGCCGATCCTGCCAACCCGGCACCACCCGGCCACCGGGCAGTCATCGACGGCTGCTCGACAGCCGCGAGCCCGATCCCCGCAGTGTCCGGTAACCTGAGCGCGCGGGCCGCTAGCTCAATGGCAGAGCTGTGGACTTTTAATCCATAGGTTCAGGGTTCGAGTCCCTGGCGGCCCACCTCAGACGGATACCGAACGGAGGGGCCAGTGCGGCGAAGCCGCAGGCCACGGCCGATATCTCGGGTGTTTGCATCGCGACTCGACGCCGCAACCCCGGACAGCTCGCTGCCTCCGGGGGCAGGGCGAAGCAAGTGGCCAGAATTCTGACCAGTCACTAGAATGGTCGCTATGGAGACCATTCCGATCACGGAAGCCAAGGCCCGGATCGCCGAGCTTGCCGACCGGGTCGCTCGGGAGCACGACCACTTCACGATCACCCGCAACGGACGTGCCGACGTGATGCTGATCTCGGTCGCCGAGTACGAGTCGATGCGGGAGACGCTCGACCTGCTCTCCGACGACGAGGCCCTCGCGGATCTGCGCCAGTCGCGGGAGGATTTCGTGGCCGGCGACACGTTCTCGATGGACGAGGTTCGCGCCGAGTTGGAACGGCGTCGCGGTAGGGCAGCCTGATGCCGTCGCAAGGCGAGCGGCGGGACGACACGGGCGAGGTCAGCCCGTACACGGTGATGTTCTCCCGGCAGGCCCGCCGGAACCTGCACGAGGATCTGCCGCTGGAGGTCGCGGTCGCGGCGACGGAGACCATCCAGCACGCGATAGCGGTCAACCCCTATCGGGCGGGCAAACCACTCGACGAGCCCTTCGACGGCTTTCACTCCGCCCGCCGCGGCACCTACCGGGTCATCTACCGGATCAACGAGGCCAAGCGTGTCGTGGAGATCCACTCGATCCGCCACCGACGCGATGCCTACCGCTTCTAGGCCACAGTTGGAATCGCGCTTCATTGGGCTGGCCTGTGCGAAACGCCGGGCCCGGTTGAGGGCCGACGGCGCGCAGGCCGTTCACCCTCGTTCGCGGGCAGGAAGAGCCTGAACGCCGCGACCACCGATCCGTGTTGGCGGGCGCTGGGGTGAGCAGCCTCTACTTGTCAAGGTAGTGACCGTGGCAGGCGGCGATTTCCAGGTCGCCCCCACGGATGCGGTAGATGAGCCGGTGTTCGTCGTTGATGCGGCGGGCATCTTCACGTCCCGACGCAACCAGCCGTCGTAGTCCTCCCAGGCGTGGGGAGTGAACACGATACGCAGCCTCACGCGGCTTCCTTGCCGGGTTTCGGAGAGGAGGACTTCGAGTCGAGTGGATGCTCCTCGAGTAGGCCGGCATCGGCCTGGGCGATGCTCTCCAGCAGTCGGCGGGCGTTCGAGGCGGAACCGAGAACATGCAGCGTCTCGTTCATCGCGTTCCACTCGTCGAGCGACACCATGACGACAGCCTTGCCGCCGCCGCGTGGGATGACGCACTCCTCGGCATCGTCGATCACCGCATCGACCACGGCGGCGAGATTCTTGCGAACATCGCTGATTGTCAGCACCTTCATTCTGGCCCCCACGAGCAGAACGTACGGTCGAACGTACGCTCAATGGTACGTCTAGGTTGCAGGCGTCGGCGGGGATGCCACCTACCCGGACGATTAAACATCCCTTGAACTGGTCAAACGTCCCGGTAGCGGGTCGCCGGTGCGTACCGGAATCCGCCGGCTGTCACACGCGCTAACGGCAGAGGGCGTCGATCTGCGTGTCGAAGTCGGGGAACTCCGCCCGCGCCGCCGCGACCACCTCGTCCGCCGATCGACGGCGATCCGGCGCGAAGCGCTGTGCGATCTCGGTGAGGCGCGGGTCCGGCTGCGGCTCGTGCTCGTGCTCCGGGTACTGCGCCGCCTCCCAGGGACCGAATCCGTCCGCCAGCAGCCACAGGTAGCTCCCCAGGTCCGGCGCCACGACCCCGGTCTCGCCCTCCGATCCGAGGAACACCACCGGCTGTCGTTCGATCGGCTCACCGGCGCGGACCAGCCAGAACGCGGCGTAGCCACCGGTGCCGTCCTGCCCGAAGACGCGGTACTCGGCCCCGTCCAGCTCGGGGTTGCCGGTCCAGGAGCGCCACCAGTCGGCGGTCTCGTCCGGGTCCAGAAACTGCGGGTACGGCTCGAAGTCGACGCCGGCTCCGTCGCGGTAGTCGAATTCCCCCGCGTGCGCTTCGGCCAGCGCAGCGGGCAGGCTACGACGGTTCTCTTCCACGGCAGCACCCTAACCACGACGACCGACATCCTCTCGGCCCGTCAATGTCGACCCGCGCCACGCGGAGACCCGGCTAACCAGCCACAATGGGGCACCACCAAGATCGGCTTCTTGCTATGCTGCCGCCCTCAGATGCGTGGGGACGCCAGGCAGCACGTCTGCCGATCCGATGGTGTCCTTTCTCCGCACCACTTTTCTTGTGGTTTCCGAGGAGGAGACGGTGGCCCTGACCGGGCAACTGCCGGCCGTGCGTACAGCGCGGAACTCGACTGTTCTGACCTTGACGATGTGCCTCGTCGGCACGCTCGCCGCAGTGCCCGGCACGGCGATCGCCGCCTCCCCCGAGCCGACTGCGAAGTTGGTGCTGCCCGCCGAGGCGCGGGCCATCCCGCGCGCCACCCGGATCCTCAACGCCGGCGACACCGGATTCCTGTGGGCACAGGAGGGTGACGACCGTCTGTTGTGGACGGTGTACGCAAACGGCACGACCACGGCGCTCGACCAGCGGCTGCCCGCACCGGTGCAGTACGACTTCCAAGGCTGGTGGCCGTCGGCCCCCTCGTTCCACCCGGGTTGGTACGGGGCGGGTTCGGACACGGTGGCCGTCTACTCGGCCGAGCCGTCGCCACGGGTGACGCTGCTGCGGGGTGCCTCGAACGGCCGCACGGTGACGTTGCCCGAGGGACGGTCCTACCAGGGCACCTTCGGTGACACCATTCTGACCCGCACCGACGACCTGGCGTACCACCTGCTCCGGGACGGTGTGGAGACGCCGGTCTCCGGCTTCCCCGGTGGTGTCACGGAGGCCGCGGTCGAGGACGCCGACGCCCGTTCCGTCATCGTTCGCTACCAGCTCGCCGAACCGTTCGACGAGTGGCGCAAGTGGGGCCTGATCGACGTCGCCAGCGGTGTCTTCACCCGGCTTCCGGACCGGCTCGACCCGTTCGACGCTTGGGAGGTGAGCGGCTTCCGGCTCGCCACCGAGTCGATCCTGAGGCTGCGCAGCGGGCGTTCCCTACTGGACGTCCTGGACCGGGAGGACTTCTCGGCACCGACCCACACGGTCACCACGGGCCACCTCAACTACCAGGCCGCGCACGGGCTGGTCGGTGCGAGCCTGCTCTCGGTCGATCCGATCGCAACGGGCAACAACATCTACCGTGGGCAGCGGCTCTGGGCCGAGCGCGTCGACGGAGCGCGACGCCCGGCCACGGTCATGAACCCGGCCGCGCACCAGATCGTCCAGGCACCGGACGGGTCCGCCCTGGTGGCGGGTGCGCGGGAGTACGTCGAGGAGGGCGACCTGGACTGGGGGATCTGGCGGATCTCGCCGACCCCGGACGGCTCGGTCACCCGGCACCGGATCACGTCGGTGCAGCCGGTGCCGGCGCAGATCCACGGGCTCGCGCTCGGCAGCGGCATCCTCAGCACGGCCGACAACAGCACCATCTACAGTCCCAGCGACTTCCTCGGCACCTACCGCAGCACCTGGTTGACCACGCCGACCGGCGGAGGCGTACCGGCCGTCGAGCGCGCCACCCGGGACGCGCTGGTCGGTGGCCGCGACGGCTCCTGCGGCACGTCCGACAACCCCCGCTGCATCACGATGTTCGCCGACGGCACCGGCCATCACGGTCGCGCCGATCCCACCTACCGCGACGTGACGATGTTGTACGCGAACGGGTCCGCCGCGTCGGGCCCGAGCATCGAGACGAAGCACTTCGCCCCGAGGCTCATCGACCTCTCCGGTCGGTACGCGGTGATCGACGGTGGCACGTACAGCACCCAGTACATCGGCGAGTTCCGGCCCGGGGCGGCGGGTGTCGTGCTCCAGAACCGGTCATTCGTCGGGGCCGCCGTCTGGGGTTCGACGCTGTGGAGCGGCTCGGCCGCCTCCGGTGTGGTGACCGCCACCCAGCTACCCACCGGCACCGTCCTGGAGAGTTTCACCACCAGCAACGGATGCTCGGCCACCCGGCTGCAGGCCGTGGGGCGCTGGGTGTACTGGGCGTGCGTGGACTACACGTACAGCGAGCGTGGCTCGGGTGTCTGGGACCGGGTGGCCAAGCGCCACCTGCCCGCCCCGGCACGTGACGTGCTGCTCGGCGACGGCTACCTGGTCGAGCAGGTGAACGGCGGGCTCCGGCTGGTCGACCTGAACGGCCAGCGCCCGGCCCGGATGCTGGTGGACGCGGACGACCTCGGTCCGGGTGCCGCGCCGCGTACCGCCTGGACCGTTGACCGGTTCGGCGGTGCGGTCGCGTACGCCGACCGGCGGCAGCAGGTCCACATCGTGCCGACCGGCATCCCGGCATCGGCGTTGAGCGTGATCGACTCGACCGTGTCCGACGAGGTCGATGCCTGGTCCGGTCAGTGGTGGCTGTCGAAGCCTGCCGCCTCCTGGCAGTTCGTCGTCCGTGACGCGGCGGGCACCGCCCTGCGTACGCTGTCCGGCTCGTCGGTCCGGGGCCTGCTGCGGGTGGCCTGGGACGGCCGGGACTCCGCCGGTAGGCCGCTGGCCGACGGTGCCTTCGCGTGGACGTTGACCGCCCAGCCCGCTGACGGCGTGGGTCCCGCCCTGACCGTCGCCGGCCCACGACTCGCCCCGCCGCCTCCGGCTCCCGCACCACCGACGGCAACGAAGAAGCCGTCGATCTCGGGCACCCTCGCGGTCGGCTCGACGGTGAAGGCGGCACCCGGCACGTGGAGCCCGGCCCCTACCTCGTACGCCTATCAGTGGTCGGCCAACGGCACCGCGATCAAGAGCGCGACCGGAGCGTCCCTGAAGGTCACGCCGTCGATGGTGGGCAAGCGGCTCACCGTCACGGTGACCGCGAGGCTTGCCGGCCATCCGTCCGGTGTGGCCACCTCACCCGCGTCGGCCGTGGTCGCCAAGGGTAAGGCGTCGAAGGCGACGAAGAAGCCGTCGGTCAGCGGTACCCCGAAGGTGGGCCGGACGGTGAAGGCACTGGTCGGCACCTGGTCGC
Source organism: Verrucosispora sp. SN26_14.1 (assembly GCF_004307965.1). Taxonomy (NCBI): domain Bacteria; kingdom Bacillati; phylum Actinomycetota; class Actinomycetes; order Micromonosporales; family Micromonosporaceae; genus Micromonospora; species Verrucosispora sp. SN26_14.1. The sequence goes on from NZ_SISL01000029.1 coordinate 5,793, forward strand.
CGAAGGTCGACTCCTACCGGTACGAGTGGCGGCTCAACGGCAAAGTGATCAAGGGCGCGACGGGGAAGACGCTGAAGCTCAAGTCCTCGATGCGCAACAAGAAGCTGACCGTCGTGGTGATCGCCCGCAAGGCGGGGTACGTGGACGGCAGGTCGACCAGCAAGGCGGTGACCGTACGCCGCTGAACCAGTGGCTCCCGCGCCCTAGGTAGCGGGGTCGGCCGGGCCGACCCACCCTGACCGGCCGGGCATACCCGATCGGGTATGCCCGGCCGGGCGCTCTTTCCGCCGCCCGGCGGTGTCTTATCGAAACTCTCTCACCTCCGCAGACTCGTCTTCGATGAGACAAGCGGGGGAGAGAGGGGCGGTACCGGTGAGCAGAGCCGTGGCCACGGAAGACATCACGCAGCTACCCGAGCTGCCCCTGAAGCGTCAGTGCCCGTACCAGCCGCCGGAGGAATACCGGGAGCTGCGGGAGCGCGGGACGGTCACCCGGGCGCGGCTGTTCGACGGCCGTCCGGTCTGGGTCGTCACCGGGTACGCGGCGACCCGGGCGATCCTGGCCAGCCCGGACACCAGTGTGGACGTCCGGCAGCCGGCCATGCCGGTGCCGGTGCCCGGCATGGCGGGGCTGCGGCAGAGCGGTTCGGCGACCATCGAGGCGTTGCTGCGGACCGATCCGCCGGCGCACTCGCGGCAGCGGCGGGCGGTGCTGCCCAGCCTGACCTACAAGCGGATCAGCGCCTGGGAACCGGAGATCGTCCGGTACACCGACGCCTACCTGGACCGGATGCTGGCCGAGTCGCCGCCGGTGGACCTGCTCGACGTGTTCGCCAAGCCGCTGGTCGCGGAGGTCCTGGGTCGGCTGCTCGGGGTGCCGGAGGCGGACGTCGCGCATTTCCAGACGGTGACCTACAAGCGGTTCAACCCGGTCCGGTCGATGACCGGCTACCTGACCCACCTGCTCACCGAGGGTCGGGACACGCTGCGGGACGGCCAGTTGCGGGATCTGGTCGAGCGGATCGACGAGGGCGAGCTGACCGTCGAGGAGGCGACCGGCCTCGGCATCGCCATCGTGCTCGCCGGACAGGACATCACCGTCAACACGCTGGGCATGAGCGTGCTCACGCTGCTCACCGAGCGTACCCAGCTCGACCTGTTGCAGGCCGAGCCGGAGCGGTGGCCGGACGCGGTCGAGGAGCTGCTGCGGTACCTGTCGCTCACCGGTGCCACGGTCCGCGTCGCCACCGCCGACCTGGAGGTGGACGGCGAGCTGATCCGGGCCGGGGAGGGCATCGTGCTGCTGCTCCCCGGGGCCAACCGGGACGCGGAGCGGTTCGCGGACCCCGACGTGCTGGACGTACGGCGGGCGGCACGCGGTCACCTGACCTTCGGCTTCGGCATCCACCAGTGCGTCGGCCAGCACCTGGGACGGCTGGAGCTGCTGATCGCGCTGCGGGCGCTGTTCACCCGGATCCCGGGGCTGCACCTGGCCGTACCGGTCGAGCAGATCCCGGTCAAGCAGGGCGTGGTGTTCGGGCTCGGCCGGCTGCCGGTGCGGTGGTGACCCGATGACGGTCCTGCTCACCGTCGCGGCGGAGCGCTGTCTCGGCGCCGGGCACTGCGTCCGGCTCGTGCCGGAGGTGTTCGACGAGGACGACCACGGGACGGTCGTGCTGCTGGTGGCCGAGCCGGAGCCGGATCGGGTCCCGGCCGTGCGGGAGGCCGCACAACTGTGCCCCAACCGAGCGATCTCGATTCAGACGACTCAGCAGGAGCGTGAACGGTGACCAGCTTCAGTGCCCGGATGGAGGCCAACGTCGCGCAGTTCGGCGAGCGGACCGCGTTCACCTACGTGGCCGACCCGATGCGTGACGACGCCCCGATCAGCTACTCGTACGCCCAGATCCACGACGCGGCCCGCCGGGTCGGCGCGCTGTTCCAGGACCGGCTGGCCGCCGGCGACCGGGCGATGCTGCTCTATCCGCCGGGCCCGCAGTTGGCCCTCGCCGTCCTCGGCTGCCTGTACTCCGGCGTGATCCCGATCGTGGTGCCGGTGCCGGACGGGCAGCAGCACCGCAGCCAGCGGCTCACCGCGATCGTCCGCAACGCGCGGGCCGCCGCCCTGCTCACCGAGGAGCGGGTTGCCGGTGACGTGGCCACCTGGGCGGAGGCGGCCGGGGTGGGCGACCTGCCGCGTCTGGTGACCGACGCGACCGCGCTGCCCGACGTCGGACAGTTCCGTGCCCTGCCCGACGACCCGGACCGGATCGCCTTCCTCCAGTACACCTCCGGGTCCACCAGCCAGCCCCGGGGCGTCGTGGTGACGCACGGCAACCTGGCCGACAACGCCGGGGTCTACCAGCGCATCCTCGGCGCGCCGTCGGACGCCCGGCACGGCGGCTGGCTGCCGATGCACCACGACTTCGGCCTGATCGGTCTCTTCCTCTCCCCGCTGTACGTCGGCAGCACCACCGTGCACATGCCCGCCTCGGTGTTCCTGCGGCACCCGCAGAGCTGGTTGTTCCTGGTGGACCGCTTCGACGTGCAGATCTCCCCGGCACCCAACTTCGCCTACGAGATGTGCCTGAACCGGATCGCCGAGGAGAAACTCGCCGGCCTGGACCTGTCCCGTTGGCAGGTCGCGGTCAACGGCGCCGAGCCGGTCCAGGCGAGCACGCTGGCCCGTTTCCGCGACCGGTTCGCGCCCTACGGCCTGCGGCCGGAGGCGGTCGGCCCCGGCTATGGGCTGGCCGAGGCGACGCTTGCGGTCTCCTGCGTCGGGCAGTACCGGCTTCCCCGCATCACCCGGGTCGACGCCGCGCACCTGGGCCGGGGGCAGGCCCGACCGGTCGGGCCGGACACCGACGAGGCCACCCGTGACCTGGTCGGCTGCGGCGCGACGTCCGAGATGGACATCCGCATCGTCGACCCGGAGCGCCACGTGCTGCTCCCCGACGGTGAGGTGGGCGAGATCTGGCTGCGCGGACCGAGCGTCGCGCGCGGGTACTGGGAGAACCCCGAGGCCACGGCCGCCGTCTTCGACGCGGAGACCGCCTGTGGCGAGCGCGGTTTCCTGCGCACCGGCGACCTCGGGGTACGCCTCGACGACGAGCTGTACATCTCCGGGCGGATCAAGGAGCTGCTGATCATCCGGGGCCGCAACCTGTATCCACAGGACCTGGAGGCCGAGGCGCGCACCGTGCATCCCGCGCTGGCGCTCGGTGTCGGTGCCGCGTTCAGCGTGCCGGTGCCCGAGGAACAGGTGGTCCTGGTGCACGAGGTACGGGCCGGCCGGGCGACGCCGGAGGAGTTGGCCCGGATCTCGGCGGCGGTGCGGCACCGGTTGTCCCGCGAGTTCGGCGTGGAGGCGAGCGTGCTGCTGGTCCGCCCGGGCGGGGTGTCCCGGACCACCAGCGGCAAGATCCAGCGGGTCGCGGTCCGTCGCGCCTTCCAGGAGGGCTCGCTCACCGGCACGTACGCCGACCTCACCCCGGAGGTCCGCGCCCACCTGAAGGCCACCGACCGGGATCGTGAGCTGGCCGGGGTGGCCCGATGAGCGCCGTCACCACCATCTCGCCGGGCCTGCTGGACGCCGCCCTGGCCACGGCCGAGCCGTTCCGCCCGGACCGGGTCGCCGAGCTGGACCGGACCGAGACGTTCCCCACCGACGCCGTACGTCTGCTGGACGAGCTGGGGGTTCCCGACTGGTACGTGCCGGCGCGCTTCGGCGGCGCGTCGACCGATCACACGCAGCTCGTCGAGGTGGTCCGGACGATCGCCCGGCACGACCTGACCGCCGCGATCGCGCACGCCAAGACCTACCTGGGTGCGGTCTGCGTCTGGGTGGCCGGTGACCCGGAACGGGCCGAGCGGCTCGGGGCGCGGATCCGGGCCGGTGCGGTGGTCTCCTGGGCGCTGACCGAGCGCGGGCACGGCAGCGACCTGGTGGCCGGCGAGCTGACCGCCACCGAGTGCCCGGACGGGTACCGCCTGGACGGCGAGAAGTGGCCGATCAACAACGCCACCCGGGCCGGGACGGTCTGCGTGCTCGCCCGCACCTCGGCCGACGCCGGGGCACGCGGCCACAGCCTGTTCCTGGTCGACAAGGACCGGCTCGCCCCGGGCAGCTACCGGACGTTGCCGAAGGCGCGTACGCACGGCATCCGGGGCGCGGACATCAGCGGCATCGCCTTCGACGGTGCGGTGGTGCCACCCGAGGCGCTGGTCGGGCGGCCCGGTGCGGGCCTGGAGATCGTGCTCAAGGCGCTCCAGTTGACCCGGGTGATGGCGGCCGGGCTCTCGCTCGGCGCCGTCGACCACGCCCGGGAGCTGACCCTGCGGTTCGTGCGGGAGCGGGAGCTCTACGGTCGTCGGCTGATCGAGCTGCCGCACGTGCGGCGCAGCTTCGGGGAGATCTCCGCCGCCGCGCTGGTGGCGGAGTCGGTGGTGCTGTTCGCCGGGCGGGCGGCCGGCGCGCTGACCGGCGAGATGAGCGTCTACTCGGCGGTGGCGAAGGCGCTGGCGCCGACCCTGGTCGACGAGGCGATCGCGCGGTGCGGCGAGCTGCTCGGCGCCCGCGCGTTCCTGACCACCGTGTACGCCGACGGCGCGTTCCAGAAGCTGGAACGGGACCACCGCATCGTGGGCATCTTCGACGGCAACACCTTCGTCAACCGGCACTCGCTGATCACCCAGTTCCCGCGTCTGGTGGCCGGCTGGCGGCAACAGGTCCGGGACGTCGCCGGGCTGCGGGGCGTCGAGGTCGGTGCACCCCCCGACCCGGGTCGCCTGGAGCTGTTCTCCCGCACCGGATGCAGCCTGGTGCAGAGCCTGCCCTTCCTGGTCGAGCAGGTCCGCACGACGGCGCCGGAGAGCGTGGTGCGGCTCGCCGCGTACGTCCTGGACTCCGCCGAGCGGCTGCACGACGAGATGGCCGCCCTGCCGCCGCAGGGCGTGACGGCCGGCGTCGAGGCGTTCGACCTGGCCCGACGGTACGAGTGGTGCCTGGCCGCCGCCGCCGTGCTGCACCGGTGGTCCGCCGAGCCGGCCCGGCCGGAACTGGCCGCCACGCTGGCCCTGATCGTCGACCGGATCGGCGGTCACCGGCCCGACCCCGCCGCCTTCGACCGGCTCACCGACGACCTCAAGGAGCTGTCATGACGGCCCCCGCCCGGCTGGACGAGCTGGAACACCTGCTCGGCGACCCGTCCGACGACGGCAACCCGCTCGGCGGCACGGCCGCGCTGGTGGCCGACGAGAAGGACGAGGTGTTCGGCGCCGCCGAGCGCGCCCTCGACGCGTACTGCCTCAACGCCGAGTTCGTGCCGCGCCGCCACGGCGGGCGGCTGGCCGGGGCCGACGACCTGATCCAGGTGCTGCGGACGGTGTTCCGGCGGGACCCGTCGCTGGGGCTCGGCTACGGCGTCAGCTCGTTCATCTCGTCGGTCAACGTCTGGGCCGCCGGCTCACCGACGCAGACCCGATGGGTGGCCGACACGCTGCTCTCCAACCAGAAGATCGCCTCGGCCTACCACGAACTGGCGCACGGCAACGACTTCTCCCGCGCCGAGTTCGCGGCCCGGCCGGGTACGACCGGCGGGTGGCGGCTGACCGGACGCAAGGAGGTGGTCACCAACGTCACGCGGGCACGGGGGCTGGTGCTGCTGGCCCGCACCGACGAGCGGCCGGGCAGCCGCAGCCACTCGCAGATCCTGGTCGACAAGCAGACGCTGCCGGACGGCGTGATGCGTGACCTGGCCCGCTACCCGAGCGTGGGCATGCGCGGCGTGCAGTTGGGCGGCATCGAGTTCACCGACTGCCCGGTGGACGACGAGGCGGTGGTGGGTCGGCCCGGTCAGGGCATCGAGACCGCGCTGCGCTCGTTCCAGCTCACCCGCACCGCGATCCCCAGCATGCTCGCCGGTGTCCTCGACTCGGGTCTGCGGTCGACCATGGACTTCGCCGCCGACCGGCGTCTCTACGGCCACCGCGTCGCCGACCAGCCCGAGGTGCGGCGGCTGCTCGTCGACGCGTACCTGGATCTGCTGATCTGCGACAGCCTCGGCCTGGTCGCGGCCCGCGCGCTGCACCTGCTGCCCGGCCAGACCAGCATGTACGCCTCCGCCGTGAAGTACCTGGTGGGCAAGCGGCTGATGGACGCGATGCACCAGCTCTCCCTGGTGCTCGGGGCGCACTTCTACCTGCGCGAGGGCCGGTACGCGATCTTCCAGAAGCTGCTGCGCGACCTGGCCCCGGCCGGGTTCGGGCACGCCGCCCGTGTCGCCTGCCTGGGCACCATGCTTCCCCAGGTGCCGCTGCTGGCGCGGCGCGGCTGGGTGCATCCGGAGCCGGCCGACCCGGCGCTGTTCCGGATCGGCGAGGAACTGCCCGAGCTGCCGTTCGCGCGGCTAAGGGTCTCCGCCGGCGGGCTGGACGGCCTGGCCGGATCGCTGGGCGCGGCCGTGGACCGGCTCACCGGCGACGGGCCGGAGCAGCAGCGACTCCGCCGGCTGGCCGGGCAGTTCACGGCCGAACTCGGCGACCTCGCCGAGGCGGGGGCCGCGCTGCACCCCTCCGACCTGGGCGTGGACGCCCGCGTCGAGGTGCTCGACCTGCCCGCCCGGTACGCCACCGTGCTCGCCGCCTCGGCCTGCCTGAACATCTGGCTGGCCCGGGACGACGACCCGGCCTGGGTCACCGGGGCACTGGACCGGCTGGCCCGCAGCCTCGGCCATCCGGGCGACGACCGCGCCGGCGACCACCGCGAGCCGCTCTATCAGGAACTGGCCGCCCGACACGCGGAGCGACGCAGCTTCGACCTGTCCCGCCGACCGCTGCCGGGATGACCCGGAGGCCAGTCCGCACCGCCAACCATCCGAGGAAGGAAACCCACATGGCATCCACCGCCGAGGGCGCGGGCGACCTGCGTTCCTGGTTGACCCGCTGCGTCGCGGAGTACCTGCGCCGGCCCGAGGACGAGATCGACCCCACCGTCCGCCTCGCCGAGTACGGCCTGGACTCGGTCTATGCGCTCGCTCTCTGCGGCGACATCGAGACGCACCTGGACATGCGGCTCAGCGAGACCCTGGTCTGGGACCACCCGACCATCGACGAGCTGACCGCGCACCTGACCGAACTGATCGCCGGGCAACAACCCGCGGGTGCCCGGTGACGTCCATCGAGGCGGTCTCCGCCTATCTTCCGTCGGCGGTCGTACCGATCGAGGAGATCGGTGCCCGACTGGCGATGGACCCGAAGCAGGTGGCGACGTTCCGCCGCTTCTACGGCCTGTCCGAGGTGCGCTACGACCCGGACGGCGACCTGACCCAAATGATGATCAACGCGGCCGGCAAGCTGACCGCGCTGACCGGACGCGAGAGCCAGGTCCGGTACGTGCTCCAGGCCCGCACGTTGCAGACCGTGGCGCCGTACCCGGAGAACCCGCTGCACCAGGTCCGCACCGCGCTCGGCCTGGAGCACGCGGTCTCGTTCGCGGTCACCCAGCACGCCTGCGCGTCGGGGCTGCTCGCCGTGCACCTCGCCGGTGAGCTGCTGGCCGCCGACGGGGACCCGGACGCGTTGGCCCTGGTCTTCGCCGGGGAGAAGGCGTTCACCCCCACCGCGCAGCTCATCCCGAACACCACCTTCATGGGCGAGGGCTCGGCCGCCGTCCTGGTCGGGCTCAGCGGCGACCACGACCGGCTGCTGGGCTACGCCACCCGGACGTACGGGCAGTTCAACGCCGGTCTGCGGATGGACGCCGCGCGGGCCGCCGAGTTCGAGGCGATCTATCAGGACGGTCTGGCCGAGGTGGTCCTGGCGGCGGTGGCGCAGGCCGGTGTTGCGCTCTCCGACGTGGACCTGATCCTGCCGCACAACGTGAACCGGCTCTCCTGGGTGCGGCTGTGCAAGCAGCTCGGTTACCCGGTGGACCGGGTGCTGCTGGACAACGTCGCGTCGACCGGCCACTGCTTCTGCGCCGACTCCTTCATCAACTACCAGACGGCCCTGGAACTGGAGCGGCTCGCGCCGGGCGACCGCTACCTGATGGTCGCCGTCGGGCTCGGCGCGACCTTCTCCGCCATGGTCTTCGAGCACTAGGAGGCATGATGACCGCACCGTTCATACCCCGGCTCAAGACCGCGGTGACCGGCGACCCGGAGGCGCGTTTCGTCTTCCTCGGCAACTTCGAGGTGGAGGACGTGTGGGGCGAGGACGAGCCGGGCCTGCCCCGGATGGCGTTCGGCTCCGGCAGCGCGGTGGTGAACCGGATGGACGAGTTCGCGCTGCTGTTGGCCGGGGCGGGTGACCGGGTGCTGCTCAAGGCCGCTCCCGACCCCGACTACCTGGCCTTCCTGACCGGCCTGGGCGTCGAGCTGCCGGAGATCCACACCGTGTCGGCGCAGAACCCGCAGCACACCGTCAGCCAGGACGTACTCGCCGACTCCGAGCTGCTGAGCCGGATGGCCCAGTGGGCGGAGCAGGGCGCGTACCTGTCGGTGCACGGCGTCTCGGTGCTGGAGGAGGAGATCGCCGCCCGCACCGGCATCCGGATCGCCGGCAGCTCCGCGCAGACCTGCAAGGCCGTCAACAGCAAGGTCTACAGCCGGCAGGTCGCCGACGAGGTGGGCCTGCGGCAGCCGGCCGGTCGGGGTTGCGTCACGATCGCCGAGTGGTCGGCGGCGGTCGCCTGGGCCAAGGAGATCCTCTCGGACGGCCGCCGGGTGGTGGTGAAGGACGCGTACGGGGTCTCCGGCAAGGGGATCGTCGTGGTCGACGACCCGCGCCGGCTGGACCAGATGGACCGGATGGTGAGCCGCAAGGCCCGCACCACCGGCTCCGACCGGGTCGCCCTGGTGGTGGAGGAGTTCGTGGCCAAGCGGGCCGACCTCAACTACCAGATGACCGTGGGGCGCGACGACGACGTCCGGTTCGACTTCGTCAAGGAGGCGATCACCGAGTCCGGCGTGCACAAGGGACACCGCATCCCGGCCCGGCTCGACGACCGCCAGGAGGCGGAGATCCGGGACGCGGCCCGACTGCTCGGCGAGCGGCTGCACGCCGACGGATACGTCGGAGTGGTCGGCGTCGACGCGATGGTCGGCGACGACGAGCGCCTCTTCCCGGTCACCGAGATCAACGCCCGCAACAACATGTCCACCTACCAGCTCCCGTTGCAGGAGCGCTTCGTCCCCGCCGGCTGGGTGGCGCTGGCCCGGCAGTACCCGCTGCGGCTGCCCGAGCCGCTGCCGTTCAAGCGGCTGCACGGGGCGCTCGGCGACGTCCTGCTCACCCGGGCCGGTGAGGAGGGCGTCCTGGTGAACAACTTCGCCACGGTCAACGCCGCCGCCGGTGGCGACGGCGACTTCGACGGCCGGCTCTACGCGCTGGTCGTCGCGCCGACCGAGGAGCGGGTGCGCCAGCTCGACGAACACGTGGCCGGCGTGGTCGCCGGCCTGACCGAAAGGACCGGATCATGACCGCCGAGCACGAGGTGCAGGGCATCGGCATCACCGAGTTGGCCGAGCGATTCGGCACGCCGATGTTCGTCTACGACGGCGAGCAGCTGCGGCGGCAGTACCAGGGCCTGCGGGAGCGCCTGCACCCCGCCGTAGACATGTTCTTCTCGCTGAAGGCCAACCCCAACCTGTCGGTCTGCGCGGTGCTGCACGGCTACGGCGCCTGCGCGGAGGTGTCGTCGCTGACCGAGCTGATCACCGCGCGGCGGGCCGGGGTGGCACCCCGGGACATCATCTTCCTCGGACCCGGCAAGAGCCGCGACGAGTTGGCCGCCTGCCTGCGCGAGCAGGTGTACGCGGTGGTCGTCGAGTCCTTCGGCGAGCTGGAACTGCTCAACGAGGTGGCCGCCGAGCACGACGTCGTCGCGCCGGTCGCGCTCCGGGTCAACCCGGAGTTCGCGGTCAAGGGCGGCGGGCTGACCATGGGCGGCAAGCCGCGCCAGTTCGGCATCGACGAGGCGCAGCTCCTCGCCGCGCCCGACCTGGGCGCGTACCCCCACATCCGGGTGATGGGCGTGCACGCCTACCTGGGCACCCGCATCCTCAGCGAAGAGGTCATCGCCGAGAACACCGCGCGGATCCTGGAGCTCGCCGAGCGGCTGGCGCTGCGGCACGGCTTCCCGCTGGAGATGGTCGACATCGGCGGCGGGCTGGGCGTGGCGTACTTCGAGGGCGAGACCGACCTCGACCCGGCCCTGGTGGCCGAGCGGGTGAACCCGGTGGTGGAGGCGTTCCGCGACCGGCACCCGGACACCCGCGTGATCATGGAGCTGGGTCGGTACCTGACCGCGCCCTCCGGTGTGTACGTGGTGGGCGTCCGCTACGTCAAGGAGTCGATGGGCCAGCGCTTCGCCGTCGCCGACGGTGGCACCAACCACCACATGGCGGCCGTCGGGACCGGCTCCTTCGTCAAGCGCAACTACCCGATGGTCCTGCTCAACCGTCCGGCCGAGCCGGCCGTGGCGGAGTGGCAGGTCACCGGCCCGCTCTGTACGCCCAACGACACCATCGGCAAGAACGTGCCGCTGCCGACGGTCCGTCCCGGCGACCTCATCGGGGTGCTGCGCTCCGGGGCGTACGGGCCGACCGCCTCCCCCGTGCACTTCCTCAGCCACGGCTACCCGGCCGAGGTGCTGGTCCACGAGGGACACGCCTACCTGGTCCGGCACCGGGACGACCCGGAGGACCTGCTCAGCCGACAGCCGACGCACGACGAGCTGGCCGCACCGGCCCGACTCGTGTCGACCGTCACCAGCAACGGACACCCCTCGAACGAAAGGATTCGCGTGTCATGACCGAGACGATTGTGCAGGGTCAGCCCCCGGCGCCGGTGGTGGACGAGGCCGTGGTGGCCAGCGTCCGCACCGCACTCGCCGCCGTCCTCAAGCGGGACGTCGCCACCATCACCCCGGACACCCGCCTCTTCGACGACCTCGGGCTCGACTCGACCAGCGTGCTGGAGTTGCTGCTCGAACTGGAGAACGAGCTCGGTGCCGAGTTCGACCCGGACGACCTGGAGCAGCGGCACTTCGAGACCGTCACCACCCTCTCCGAGTACGTCAACGAGCACGTGAGCCGCTGACCGTGTTCACCACAGTCGCACCACGGCTCGCCGCCGACCGGACCGGCCTCCTTCGGGAGCTGCCGGTCCGGCCGGCGGCGTCCGCCGCCCGCACCTTCCGCGGCAACGGGCCGATCGAGGACGACGGCCTGGACCGCTACCTCGCCGACATGGTGGGCGCCTACGGCCGCTCCTACGACCCGGAGTTCCTCGCCAAGGCCCAGGTCACCTCGTACACGACGATGGCGTCGACGGTGGTGGCCGAGCTGACCCCGGGCGTGGACACGCTGCGCCGGATCGTCCTCGCGTTCGCCACCCCGGACATCGACTCCCGGGCCTCGGCCGGGTGCTACCTGGTCGAGGCGGCACCCGGTCGCCCGACCGTGTTCTGCGTCAGCGACCAGGGCGTCACCGCGCCGTTCACCGCGCTGCGGCTGGCCGCCGACCACCTGCGCGACGCGGCAGCCGACGCGCGTACCGCCCTTGTCGTCCTCGACCAGCGCAACCTGCCCTGGGAGGTGGACGCGACCGAGCGGGTGCCGGCCGAGGACGTCGCGGTGGCGTACGCCTTCCGACCGACCGCGCCCGGCGAGACCGGCGTGCTGCTCGGTCAGCGCACCGAGGTCGACCCGGCGGCGGCAGCGGCGCTGCTGGTCGACGTCCTGGACGAGATCTCGGCCCGCGACGGTCGGCCGTTCGCGCTGGTGGCCGGCTACGACGTGCCGGTCACCGCCGAGGTCGCGCTGCGGGCCGAGCGGGTGCACCGGGTGGGGCGGGGCACGCTCTGCACCGGGATCTGGACCACCGCCCGGCAGCTCACCGGCCGGACCGTGCTGGCCGAGTACGACCCGGTGCTGCGCTACCTCACCGTGCTCGCCTGGGACCCGACGTGGTGACCGCGCAGGCGGTGGTCACGCTGGCCGACTGTCGGACGGTGGCCCGCCGGGACGGACTGGTGGCGGGCTGGACGGCGTTGCTGACCGCGACCGGCGCACCGGAGACGGTGCACGGGCCGCGCGGACACGGGCTGTGCCCGCCGGGGTGGCAGGCCCGCTCCGGTGGGGCGGACGACCGGCCCGCCGGCTGGGTGCTCGGCCTGACCTGGATGCGACTCGGCGTCTCGCAGTGGCTGCTCGACCAGGCCAGGGAGTACCTGACCGGCCGGACGACCGGTGGGGTGCCGCTGATCCAGCAGCAACTGGTCCAGGGCAGCCTCGCCGAGATCGTCACCGAGCAGCAGGGCGTCGCCGCGGTCCTCGACGCACTGGAGCACGACCCGGACCCGTCCCTCGCCGCCTACCTGCACCGCCAGCTCACCGACGCCGACCGCGCGTCGTTGCGGCTGCTCGGTGCCGGCGGCTTCCTGACCGACGGGCCGGGCGGGATCGCACACCTGTCCGAACTGCTCGCCGACGCGTACCTCGACGGAGTTGACCATGGCGATCATCGAGCCGGATGACCGGCTGCGGGTGCTGCGCGAGCACGCCCGGGAGTGGGCCGCGGAGCTGCGGCCGTACGCCTTCGACCTGGAGCGCGACCCGGACACCGTCTATCGGCACCTGGACCTGCCCGCGATCAACTACGTCGGGAAGACGATGATCCCGGCGCACCTGCAACCGGACCCGATGCGGATCGGCAGGTACACGTACTACGGCAGCACCGCCGTGGAGCGGGTGGTCGCCGCCGAGGAGATCGCCTTCGGCGACGCGGGGATGTTCCTGGCCTCACCGGGTGCCTCGCTCTCCGGCGTGCTGGTCGGGATGCTCGGCGACGAGGCCCAGCAGGAGTGGTATTTCGGGCGGGTGCGGTCGCGTCCCACCTGGACGTTCTTCGCCCTGACCGAGCCGGCGCGCGGCTCCGACGCGATGTCGCTGAGCACGCAGCTCCGCAAGGCGCCGGACGGGTCGGCGACCCTGCACGGCGAGAAGCGGTACGTCGGCAACGCCACCCGTGCCGAGGTGGGCACGGTCTTCGCGCGTACCGGCTCGGGGCCGCTCGGGGTGGTCGCGGTGCTGGTGGAGACGTCGGCTCCCGGCTACCACGCCCAGGCGCTGGACACCGTCGGCCTGCGGGGCGCGCAGATCAGCGCGATCCGCCTCGACGGCGTACCGGTGGCGCCCGGCCGGATCCTCGGCGCCCATCTGCCGGCCTCGGCACGCGGCATGTGGAGTGCACTGCGGACGTTCAACCTGCTGCGCCCCGGGGTGGCCGCCATCGCGTTGGGGATCGCGCGGGCCGCCATCGAGTATGCTCGATCGCAGTCCGGACGGGGTCGCGACGAGCTGGACCGGCTGGGTCATCGGGTACACACCACACGCCAACTGATCCTGCGCGCCGCTCACGAGGTGGACCGGGACGCCCGCAACGGCTACTACGCCTCGGCCGCGAAGGCGCAGGCCGCCCAGCTCGCCGAGGAGGCCACCCAGCAGGCGTTGCGGATCCTCGGCCCGGGGTCCCGGTTCGCGCATCCCTGGCTGGACAAGCTGGCCCGCGACGCCCGGGGGGTCGAGTTCATGGAGGGCACCCGCAACGTGCAGCGGCTCACCGTCTGTCACGCACTGACCAAGGGCAGGTTCGACGATGACTGAGTACCGCCGCCAGGTGCTGCGCCAGGCCTCGCCGATGGTTCTCGGCGACCTGGTGGGCGTCCTGGTCCCGCTCGTGGTGGTCGCCCTGATGAGCCGGATGGGCGACGACTCGCTCTACATCCGCTCGCTGTTCACCCCGATCATGTTCGTGATCATCGCCCTGCACGCCGGGCTCGCCGTACCGAACCAGGTCGCGTCGGCGCTCAGCGGCGACGACGCCGGGAGCCGCATCCGGGCGCTGGCCGGGTTCGCCCGGATCGGCGCCGTGGCGTCGGTCGTGGTGCTGCTGCTGCTCGGACTCGCCGCACCCGGGATGGGTCAGTTGTTCGGGGTCGACCCGGGGGCGCAGAGCGACTTCGTGTGGTTCGTCCGGTGGGTCTGCCTGGCCGCGCTGCTCGGGCTCGGGTCGGTGCTCTGCGGAGCCACCCTGCGGGGCGCGGGACGCCCCCGGGAGGGAGCGGCGGTACTCCTCGCCGCCGCCGCCGTGGAGATCGTCGGCGTGGCCGCGCTCGGCCTGCCCGGCGGTCTGGGCCTGGGCCTCTGGTCGGTGCCGATCGCCATCGCCGCGTCCGGCGTGGTCGGCAGCGCGCTCGGTGGCTACCTGCTGTGGCGTACCGGCGTGTGGCAGCCCGGCACGTCGCTGGCCTGGCGACCCGACCTGTTCGGCCTGCTGGCCGGCGTGGGTCTGCCGGTCTTCGCGTCGTACGTGGCGATCTTCGCCAGCAACTTCGCGCTGACCTGGGTGGTGAGCGCCTTCGGCGCGACCGTGGTGTCCGGCTTCGCGGTGGCGTACGTGGTGCAGAGCGTGGTGATCGTCGCCGGTGTGGCGATCGGCGCGGCCACCGCGATCGTCGCCAACCAGTACCGGGGCGCCGGGGAGAGCCACCGGATGCCGGGCGTGCTGCGCGCCGGCCTCCAGGTGACCGCCGCGTTCTACGTGGTCTGCGCCCTGGTGGTGTGGACCGGCCGGGACTGGCTGGCCCGGGTGACGGCGGCCGACCCGGCGGTGGCCGCCGAGGCGTCCCGCTACCTCGGCATCGTCGCGCCCACCTTCGTGCTGATGGGCCTGGTCCTCGCCGCGCTCACCGTGCTGGAGCAGGTCGGCGGCGGGCCACTCGCGATCGCCCTGAACGTCGTCTACTTCGGCGGCATCGTGGCGGTCGGCGGCTACCTGGCCCGGTCCGCCGGCGGGCCGGAGCCGCTGTACTGGACGATCGCGATCGCCAACCTGTTCGGCATCGCCGCCGTGTTCGCCACCGTCCTCTTCGTCCGCCGACGAGCGGGCACCCCGACCCCGGAGACCACCGACCACGACCAGGACGAGAAGGAGGCGGCGGCATGGCGCGAATGACCCGGCAGGCGGTACGCATCGACGGCGAGCGGGGCGTACTCGCCCCCGCCACCCTGGGACAGCGCAGCATCTGGGTGGACATCGACCGGCAGATGCCGGACACCTCCTTCTACAACTCGACGGTCTTCACCCCGGTGCCCGAGGGGGTGGACCTGCCGGGCGTGCTCGCCGCGCTGGGCGCCCTGGTCCGCCGGCACGAGGCGCTGCGCACCCTCTTCCACCGCGATCCGGCCGGGGACCTGATGCAGCAGGTGATGGCCGCCGGGGAGCTGCCGGTGGAGATCTGCGAGGCCACCGCCGAGGATCCCGATCCACGGGCGCTCGTCGACGACCTGGAGGCACAGGTCCGGGGGCACCGGTTCGACCACACGACCCAGTGGCCGATCCGGCCCGCCGTCGGTGTCCTGGACGGCGCACCCCGAGTGGTGATCACCTGTGTGTCCCACGCGGCCACCGACTACCTGGGCACCCGGGTGATCGGTGCCGAACTGGCCCGGCTGCTGGCCGGCGAGGAACTGCCGCCGCCCGCGATGCAGCCGGTCGAGTTGGCCGAGTTCGAGCAGAGCGAACCGGGGCGCCGGGTCCAGGAACGATCGTTGGCCCACTGGCGGGAGCAACTGGCGACCGCCCCACCGGCGATCTTCACCCCTCGGGAGCCGGAGTCCCCCCGGTACGCCGTCGCGACGCTCAGCACCAGCGCGGTCAAGCTGGCCCTGGACGCCATCGCCACCCGGTACGCCACGGGCAGCTCCGTCGTGCTGCTCACGGCCACCGCGAAGGTCCTCGGTCGACGCACCGGCCACGACCGGGTGCCGATGACCCTGATCGCCGGCAACCGGCACCGGGCGGAGCTGCGGGGCTACGTCGGCAACCTGGTGCAGGACGTGCCGGCCACGATCGACGTCTCCGCCGAGGACTTCGCCGTGCTGGTCAAGAGCTGCTGGGGTACGGCCATGAAGGCGTACCGAAGCGGCATCAGTGACCGGCAGGCGATCAGCGCGTTGCGCGGCACGCTGGCCGCCACCGCCGACCCGTCCTGCTACTTCAACGACCTGCGACAGGCCGGGCCGGACACGGGCCCGATCGAGGAGGTGACCGCCGAGCGGCTGCGTGCCGCGCAGGCGACCGGCCGGCTCACCTTCGGCACCGGGTACGAGGTGGACGAGCTGACCTTCTTCCTCAAGGTGATCGAGGACGGGCCGGACCGGCTGGAGCTGACCGTACGGGCCGACACCGCCCGGCTCAGCCGCGACGACGCCGCCGGGATCCTGCGGGAGATCGAGGAGTTGCTGGTGACGGTGGCGGCGCAGGAACGGGTCCTGGCGGCCACCGGAGCACCGTGATGCGGCTCGACGGCGTCGTCCACGTCTGGCGGATTCCGCTGGGCCGTCCACTCGAAGGTGATCCGGATCCGGCTGACCTGCTGGATCCGCACGAGCGTCGCCGGGCCGACCGGCTCGGCGACGCCCGGGTGCGCCGCCGCTACGTCCACGCCCACGCCACCAGCCGGTTGATCCTCGGCGGGTATCTCGGCGTACCTCCGGAGGGGGTGGTCTGGCACCGGGGGCGGCACGGTAAGCCGGCGCTGCTCGGACAGCCGGAGACGAAGGTCAACCTGACGCACTCGGCCGACCTGGCCCTGCTGGCGGTCACCACCGGCCGGGAGGTCGGGGTCGACGTGGAGCGTCTCGCCCGGCCGGACCCGGACGGCACGCCGTCACCGGTGGGTCGGCTGGCGACGCGGTTCTACCCGCCGGGCGAGGCGTCCCGGGTCGGCCGCGCTCGCGGTCCGGCCCAGGACTGGTGGTACCTCCGCTACTGGACCCGCAAGGAAGCCTGCGTGAAGGCCAGCGGTGGGCGGCTGGTGCAGGGACTCCGGGTACGGGTCGCCGGATCGCAACCGTACGGTCGCGGCCTGCGGTGCCGGGGTGGGACGGGTCTGCCCGGTCCGTGGGTGGTGCGGGATCTCACGCTCGGCGACGGGCACCTGGCGTCGGTCGCGTTGACCGGGACCGCCGACTACCGGGTGGTGGTGCGGACCTGGCCGGGGTTACGCCGGTTCGGCCTGGATCAGCCGTTCCCGCAGGGCGATCGCCACCGCGAGCGTGCGGTTCGGTGAGTCCAGTTTGGTCATGATGTTGCCCACCAGCCTTTTGGCGCCGTGTTCGGAGACACCGAGCCGACTGCCGATCTGCCGGTTGCTCAGCCCTTCGGCGAGCAGCGCCAGCGTCTCCCGCTCGCGGGCGGTGAGCACCGGTGCCCGGACGCGGTCCCGTCTCGTCCGGCCGGTCGCCAACCTGAGCAGGTGCCGGCTCAACTCGGTGGGCACCACCAACTGGCCGTCGGCCACCTGCGTCAACGCCAGGTGCAGGGACTCCGGGGTGAGGTCCGTGGCCAGGAGGTAGCCGTCCGGCGTCAGCCAGCGCACGATGTCCACCTGGTCCGGCTCGTCGAGCAGCACGAGGAGCTTGTGCTGCCGCCCGTCGTCGTGTCCCAGCAGCGAGTCGGCGCGACTCAGCGCCCGGGGCGAGGCGATGACCACGTCCGCCCCGTCCGGACCGGCCCGTAACCGCACCTCCGGCACCTGCTGCACGACGGCTGCCACCCCGCGCCGGGTCACCTCGTTGTCGACCACCACGGCGATCGTCAGGGCGTCGGCCGGCACTGCCGGCCGGTATCCGGCGGACATGACCGGCCAGATCATCTGCTGCACCATTTCCCCCGCTCGCTTCCGCTCGTCGAAATAGCGTCGCAGGGCCACCATAAACATTCGGGATGGGCCGCAGTAGTGGTAGCTACGGAGGTGGTGCACGCACCGCGCGAAGGGGGCAGACGACCTACGACCAAAGTAGTAGACGTAACTGCCGTCGTTGGCGGAGCCGAATTACCACCCGACTGACCGAGAATAGACGCATCGATAATTTGTCGCTATTCGAGGGGCGCCGATGTCTGTTCAGTCGATTGCGGATCCGCTGTCGGGCGGTTCACTGTCCCGCGTCGTCGGCCTCTCATTCTCGGAGAGCCGGCCGGTGGTGCAGGCCGTCTTCCAGCTCCGCTTCCTGACGGGCGCGCTGCTGGCCGCACCGCCATTTCATCCGACCGCGGTACGGGACCTGACTATCGGCGCGCTGGCCTGGCTCTGCGCCACCTGGCAGGTGTATCTGCTCAACGGCCTCTGCGACCGCACCGAGGACCGGCACAACGGCTCGGGCCGACCGCTCGCCACCGGTGCGCTGTCCGCCGCCTCCGCCGGTGGGGCGGCGGCCGCCCTCAGCGTGCTCGCGATGGCCCTCGGCCTGCTGGTCTCCCCCGGCTTCGCCGTCCTGGTGGCGGCCATGTTGGCGCTCGGCTGGCTCTACTCGGCGGCGCCCCGACCGCAGAAGTCCAACCTGCCCGGCTTCGTCGGCGTGGTGGTGGCCGGCGGCCTGGTCACCTACCTGGCCGGCTGGCACGCGGCCGGTGGCGGCGTACCGGACCCACGGGCGGTGGCGGTGGCCGTGGCGCTGTCGTTCTGGATGGGCCTGGTGGGGATGACGAAGGACCTGCCGGACGTGGCCGGCGACCGGCTGGCCGGTCGGCACACCCTGCCGATCGTGCTGCCCGAACGCGTCGCACGCCGGCTGCTCGCGACCGGCGCGCTGCTCGTCGCGGCGGGACTGGCGACGGTCGCCGTCGCCGAGCCGACCCTGGTGCCGCCGGCCGGGCTGTTGCTGGCCGGGGCGGTGGTGCTGGGCGTCTGCGTGCTGACCCGGACCAGCCACGGCGACCGGAACCGCCGACGCCGCCCCTACCGGGCGTTCATGGTCACCCAGTACGCCGTGCACCTGACGGTGATCGCCCAGTGCCTCGCGAGCTGAGCGACCGCCCGCCGGTTCCGTCGCCGGTCCCGCCGGTTCAGCGGGAGAGCCGTTGCCCGTCGGAGATGATCCGGCGGGCGACCGCCTTGCGGATGGCGTCCACCCGGGACACGGCGTTGAGCTTGGCGTACGCGTTGGTCAGGTGCCGCTTCACGGTGGCCTCGGTGATACGCAGCCGGGAGGCGATCTGCTGGTTGCTCAGCGCGCTCGCGGCGAGGACCAGGACCTCCCGCTCCCGCTGGGTCAGCGCCGTGCCCGGTCCGCCCGAGCCGGGCGGACGGCGGTCCAGTTGCTCGACCGTGCCGCGCGAGACCGCCAGCAGGACGTTCGCCGACGGCCGGCGCACCGACCGGACCGCCGCCAGCAACTCGTCGCGCAGGATCGTCTTCAACATGTACGCGCTGGCGCCCGCCTCCAGCACCTCACGGACCAACTCGGCGTCGTCGTGCATGGTGAGCACGATGATCTGCACCTCCCGGCGCTGGTGCAGCACCTGCCGGATGGTCTCCGTGACCCCCGCCCCGGGCATCTCCACGTCCAGCAGCAACACGTCCGGCTGGTGGGCGACGACCAGCTCGACCGCCTCCGGGCCACTGCCGCCCTCACCGACGATCCGGATGGTCGGGTCCGTGCCGAGCACCTCCTTGAGGCCCTCGCGGAACAGGTTGTGGTCGTCCACCACCGCCACGCGGATGGTGTCCGGGGTCTTCATCCTTCCGAGCCGTAGAGCGGCACCTCGACCGCGACAACGGTGCCGCTGCCGGGTGCGGAGGTGATGGTGAACCTGCCGTTGAGCAGGTCGGCGCGCTCGGCCATGGACCGGAGCCCGAAACCGGCGGTCTGGGCGTCGATCAGGTCGAAGCCACGACCGTCGTCGATCACCTCGGCGTTGATCGCGTCCTCCGTGGCGACGATCGTGATGCGCAGCTCGGTGGCCTCGCCGTGCCGCACCGCGTTGCGGGCGGCCTCGCGCAGGATGAGGTACAGCTCCTCACCGACCTCGCGGGGCATGACCTTGACGTCGCCGGTGACGGTCAGCCCGGTCGAGATGGTGGCCGGCACGCTGGCCGAGAGGTAACCGCGCAGGGCCGGCTCGATGCCGTCCGCGCCGAACGAGCGGCGCAGTTCGGCGGTCAGCTCCTGCACGGTCTGCAGGGCCTCCCTCATCTCGTGCATCGCCGCGCCGACCTTGGCGTCGGCCCGGGGCCGGTCGTGGGTGCCGTAGTGGCGGGACAGGTCGAGGTTCTGCAGGGCGAGGCCGATCGAGTGACCGAGCCGGTCGTGCAGGTCGCGGGCGATCCGGCGACGCTCCTCGCGGCGCGAGGCCTGCAACTTCTCGATCAGGTAGTTGACGTAGGCCAGCGAGGAGAGCGACACCCGCCGGGAGATGGCGTCGTGCAGGGCGAGGGCGATGGCCGCGACCCGGGCCGGATCGGTGACGACGTACCGGCGCAGGATGATCGGCAGCGCGACCTCGAAGAGCAGCGCGGCGGCCCGTAACGACTCGATCGGGTGGATGTTGCGCAGCGCCCGGTCCACGCCGATCTCGGTGGGCAGCAGCGCGTGGTCGACCACTTCGTCGATCCCGTCGACGTCGGCGGACGGGTCGAAGGCCGACGCCGGCAGGTCGAATTGCTCCGCCACGTCGGTGACGATCGCGTGGACGTTGCGCCTCAACTGACCGAGGACCGGAGCATTACGGGTCAGCGCGATCGAGGCCGACTCCAGACGCCGGTGATGCTCCCGAAAGATCTCGTCGGCCAGCCCGTCGTGCGTACTTTTCTGATCACCCACGTGCTTCCCTGTATTCGATTCCACTAATTAGGCCCACAAATATTCCTGTTACGTGTCCCCGCGGTGGATCCGATTACCGGCGTGTTTCGTGGGAGCGCTCCCGAGGCGATCACTCTAACAGGAGAGATGGATCACAGCAAGCAAGGTGCGGGCCCACCGTCACCGATGCCGCGCGCCCGTCGACCACCCCGCCGCGACGAACCACTGCGGACGGCTGGCCGGAAAGCGGATTCCCGAACGCCGAACTCAGCGACGATAAGACCGTTTTGGACCGACCGGTCGGCAGATATTCGGAAACCGATGCGTGCGACCCGAGAAGTGATCGATCAAATTGATGATCGGCCTTCGTCGAACGGTGAACATTGATTGGCCGAAAGGGGGAGCCGGGTGCCCGACGATCCCGGCGGCGCACCGCCTTTCGTCCCTTGTGGACGGCGAGTTCCGCTACACGGCGCGCCGAGCCGACGGACTGTCGCAGGCGTACGCCATGCTGCGGCCATGAACTCGTCGCCGCAGTGGCTCAGCCGCTACCGCAGGGGCCAACGGGAACAGGTCTGGCACGAGCTGCACCAGTGGGGCAGCGCGATCCGGCTCCACCCCGAGCTGGCCGAGGAGGCGCAGTCGGTCTGTGACGAGATGGCCCGTCGGGCCCGGCAGAACGTCGAGGTCGTGGTGGCGCGGCTGACCGCCGCCGGCTACCGGTTCCACGAGAACGACGACGAGGAGACGCCGGTGTCGTGCCCGTACACCCCGCCGACCGCGCAGGCCGACGCGTACGCCGGCTGGCTGCGGGACCGGTTCGGCGCGGTGCCGATGACGCTCTGCTCCTGGGTGCGGCTGGTGGGCGACGTCTGGCTGGTCGGCACGCATCCGGAGTGGCCCACCTCGGCGTCGGCCGACCCGCTGGTGATCGAGCTTGAGGGATCCCGCCACCCGGACGGACCGTCCCTGCGCGACTACCACGACGAGGAATGGGCCGACTGGCAGGAGGAGCAGGCGACCGACGAGGACCCGGGGGTGTTCGTGCTCCCGGTCGCGCCGGACCGGCTGCACAAGGAGAACACCAGCGGTGGCGGGCCGTACGGCTTCGTGCTGCCCGACGGGTGCGTGGACGGGTTGTTCGTCGGGGAGACGACCACCTCGTTCGTCGCCTACCTGAACCAGGTCTTCGGCAGCGGCGGCTTTCCCTGGCCCACCGGGTCGGAGGGCGAGTGGCAGGTGAAGCGGAGCCTGGCCGAGGGCCTGCTACCGCTCTGACCGCTCCCGGCGTCACCCCCGGGCGCGTGCGAGACCGTCGAAGAGCAGATCGAGGGTGAACTCGAACTCGACCTGACTGTCGCACCAGCCGAGCGTCGGATCGTCCGCGTCGTGCGCCTCGGCCGCCACCATCGCCGTCAGGTGGGGCAACCGCTCCGCCATCGCGGCCATCTCCGCTTCGGCGACGTCGACGTCCATCGCGCCACCGGCCGCCGCCGGGCGGAACACCTCCTGGGCGAAGCCGAGCGCGAGGCTGCCGAACGCGTGCAGGGCACGGTGGGCGATGCGGTACGAGAATCCGCCGTCGCGCAACGTCGCGATGATCTGGTCGTAGTAGGCGTACACCCCGGACGGCACGGTCGGGCGGGAGCCGAGCAGGCCGGGCGCCCACGGGTGGCGCAGCATCACCGCGCGGGCGGCGAGGAAGCGCTGTCGCAGACGCGTACGCCAGTCGTCGCCGGCCACGGTCGCATCGGCGCCCTCCACCGCGGCCTCGATCTCGGCGATGACCGCCTCCACCAGGCCGTCGAGCAGACCCTCCTTGCCCGGCAGGTGGTAATAGAGCGACATCGCCTCGACGCCGAGCCCGGCGGCCAGGCGACGCATCGTCAGCGCCGCCAATCCCTCCGCGTCCACCAGCGCGATCGCCGCCGCGAGGGCGCGCTCACGGCTCAGCGGCTCCCGAGGTCTTCTCGCTCCCATCCAGCCCCCACTTCCCTTTACCTTACATCGTATGGTTGCCTTACGCCGTAAGGCACCGTTCTCCCGACTGCCTTCCCCGAACCCCGTCACCGCCCGCGCCGACGCGCATCCCGAAGGAGCCTTCCCATGCATCCGCTGATCCGCACCGCCCGCGCGACCGGGTTGTTCTACCTCAGCCTCGCCATCGCCGGCGCACTGGGTTTCCTGACCGTCCGGCCCCGGATCTTCGCCGCCGGTGACGCCGACGCGACCCTGGCCCACCTGGTCGGCAACGAATCCCTCGCCCGCGTCGGGATCGCCCTCGAACTGCTCGTGGTGCTCGCCCAGACGTTCACCGCCGTCTGGTTCTACCGCCTGTTCCGCACCGTCGACACCACCGGCGCCGGCAGCATCGCCGCGTTCGGCATGGTCAACGCCGTCGCGATCCTGGGCAGCGCGGCGATGCTCGCGACCGCCGTCGAGGTGGCCACCGATCCGTTCGGCGACGCCGCGCACACCGTGCAACTGCTGTACCTGGTCAGTGGTCACCTCTGGACGGTGGGCGGGATCTTCTTCGGCCTCTGGCTCATCCCGATGGGCTGGTGCGTGCTCCGCTCCGGCTGGCTGCCCCGCGCCCTCGGCTGGACCCTCGTCGTCGGAGGCGTCGGCTACGTGCTCAACGCGTTCGCCGCCTACCTCGTACCCGGTGCCGGGCTCCTCGCCGACCTGCTCGTCGTCCCGGCGACCGTGGGCGAGTTCTGGATCCTCGGCTACCTGATCGTCCGGGGCGTACGGCGGTCGGCGCTGTCCGAACCGGCGCAGGTCGCCGCCGTCACGCCCGCCTGAAAGCGCCATCTGCTCGGCGGACGCGGACGTCCGGCCGGCGGCGCGCCGACGCGCGGAC
>NZ_SISL01000290.1:0-7688 GCF_004307965.1 Verrucosispora sp. SN26_14.1
GGATAAGAGACAGGTGCCTCCTTGCGCCCGGTCCGGGCGCAAGGAGGCACAGGGCATGCTGCGCGCCATCGCCGGCACCCCGATCCAGCCGGGCCGGGGCGATCTCGGTGCGTTGATCGACATGCTCAACCGCCCGCCGCGGCGACGCGGTGTCGCGGTGGTCGTCTCCGACTTCCTCGCCCCGCCGGCCCAGTGGGCCCGGCCGCTGCGCAAGCTGCGGGTACGCCACGACGTGCTGGCGATCGAGGTGGTCGACCCGCGTGAGCTGGAACTGCCGGACGTGGGGGTGTTGCCGGTGGTGGACCCGGAGACCGGGGAACTGCACGAGGTGCAGACCGCCGACCCGAGCCTGCGGCACCGCTACGCGGCGGCCGCCGCCGCCCAGCGGGCGGAGATCTCCGCCGCGATGCGCGCGGCCGGCGCCGCGCACCTGCGACTTCGTACGGACCGAGACTGGCTGCTGGACATGGTGCGTTTCGTGGCCGCCCAGCGGCACGCCCGCACCCGGGGGACGACACGATGATCCGACTGCTCCAACCGTGGTGGCTGCTGGCGGTGCTGCCGGTGCTGGCCCTCGCCGCGTTGTACGTGTGGCGGCAGTTCCGCCGTCGCGAGTACGCGATGCGGTTCACCAACGTCGACCTGCTGCGGACCGTGGCGCCGAAGGGGTTGGGCTGGCGTCGGCACGTACCCGCGACCGCGTTCCTGCTGGCCCTGCTGGTGCTGGCCGGTGCGCTGGCCCGTCCGGCGATGGACACCCGGGAGCCGCTGGAGCGGGCCACGATCATGCTGGCCATCGACGTGTCGCTGTCGATGCAGGCGGACGACGTGGCGCCCAGCCGGCTGGAGGCCGCGCAGGAGGCGGCCAAGCAGTTCGTCGGGGAACTGCCCGAGAGCTACAACGTCGGGCTGGTGTCGTTCGCGAAGTCGGCCAACGTGCTGGTGCCGCCGACGAAGGACCGCCCGGCCGTGACCAGTGCCATCGACGGGCTGGTGCTGGCCGAGGCGACCGCGACCGGTGAGGCGGTCTTCACCTGCCTG
The DNA here is from genome assembly GCF_004307965.1 of Verrucosispora sp. SN26_14.1. Classification (NCBI taxonomy): domain Bacteria; kingdom Bacillati; phylum Actinomycetota; class Actinomycetes; order Micromonosporales; family Micromonosporaceae; genus Micromonospora; species Verrucosispora sp. SN26_14.1. The sequence goes on from NZ_SISL01000290.1 coordinate 1,042, forward strand.
GAGGCGATCCGCTCGGTGCCGGCCGACGGTGCGGCGGGTATCCCGCCGGCCCGGATCGTGCTGCTCTCCGACGGCTTCCGCACGGCCGGTCGGTCGGTGGAGGAGGCGGCTGCGGCGGCGCAGGCGGCGAACGTACCGGTCTCCACCATCGCCTTCGGCACCGACACCGGGCACGTGGACATCGGTGGGCAGTTGCAGCGGGTGCCGGTGGACCGGATGGCGTTGGCCGAGTTGGCCGAGACGACCGAGGGCTACTTCTACGAGGCGGCCACGGTCACCGAGCTCAAGCAGGTGTACCAGGACATGGGCAGCTCGATCGGTTTCCGGACCGAGGCGCGGGAGATCACCCAGTGGTACGCCGGCATCGCCCTGTTGCTGGCGCTCTGCGCCGGGGCGTTCAGCCTGCTCTGGTCGTCCCGGATGCTCTGACCGGCGCGGCCGGTCCCGGATGCTCTGACCGGCGTGGTCGTGCGGTGGGGGCGCGTGGTCAGTGGGTGCTGCTGGCCAGCACGAAGAGCACGGCCACCCAGACGGCGGCGAGGGTGAAGCCCAGCGGGGCGACGTAACGGCTCATGGAACGCTCCGGGTGGCGACGGCGGTCCGGGCGGGGTGGACCGCGTGGGGGTGGATCGAGGAGGCGCACACGAAGTCGTGACCGAACGGCTTCCGGTCGCACCCGCGCGTTCCGTCGCCCCGGCGGGTGGGCCGGGCGGTGGCGCAGGGGGTGCGTGGGGAGCGGGGCCAGATCAGGCGGAGCGGTGCTCAGCGTGACTGGCGGTCGGCCCGGCCACGACTGGGAGGATCGCTATCTCGCACAGCGATCACCTCCTGCGGTCGGGGTCCGGACGAGCGGTGCCGCCGGGCGGCCCGCAAACGCGATGATCGTACACCCGTGGTGGCGTACCGGCCCACTCGGCCGACCGCACCGGCGGCCCGGCTCCGATCGGCGCGGATGGTGCCGGTGTCGGGCGGGGCGGGTTAGTGATTACCGTGCGGTAGCGCCTAGTCTCCAACCCGCAGCGATCTTCCGGAGAGGACCCACCGTGTCTCGAACTGTGCTGGTTACCGGCGGCAACCGCGGAATCGGTCTGGCCATCGCCCAGGCGTTCGCCAAGCAGGGCGACCGGGTGGCGATCACCCACCGGGGCAGCGGGGCGCCGGAGGGGCTGTTCGGTGTGCGGTGCGACATCACCGACGCCGAGTCGGTCGACGCCGCGTTCAGCGCGGTCGAGGCGGAGTTGGGGCCGGTGGAGGTGCTGGTCGCCAACGCCGGAATCACCGACGACACGCTGCTGCTGCGGATGTCCGAGGAGCAGTTCACCCGGGTGCTGGACACCAACCTGACCGGTGCGTACCGCTGCGCCAAGCGCGCCTCGGGGAAGATGCTGCGGGCCAAGTGGGGGCGCATGATCTTCGTCTCCTCGGTGGTCGGCCTCTCCGGCGGCGCCGGGCAGGTCAACTACGCGGCCAGCAAGGCCGGCCTGGTCGGGGTGGCCCGCTCGATCACCCGGGAGTTGGGCACCCGGAACATCACCGCCAACGTCGTCGCGCCCGGCTTCATCGAGACCGACATGACCGCGGGACTGAGCGCGGACCGCAAGGCGGAGATCCTCAAGTCGATCCCGGCCGGTCGGATGGCCGCGCCGGACGAGGTCGCCGCGGTGGTCACCTGGCTGGCCGGCGACGGCGCCGGGTACGTCTCCGGCGCGGTCGTCCCGGTCGACGGCGGCCTCGGCATGGGCCACTGACCCTGAGCACGGAGGAATGAGTAATGTCCGGACTGCTGGCCGGTAAGCGGCTGCTCGTCACCGGCGTCATCACCGACGCCTCCATCGCCTTCTCGGTGGCGAAGCTCGCCCAGGAGAACGGCGCGCAGGTCGTGCTGACCGGGTACGGCCGGCTCTCGCTGGTGCAGCGGATCGCCAAGCGGCTGCCGGAGCCGGCGCCCGTCATCGAGCTGGACGTGACCGACCCCGCGCACCTGGCCGGGCTGGCCGACAAGGTCCGGGAGCACGTCGACGGGCTCGACGGGGTGGTGCACTCGATCGGGTTCGCCCCGCAGAGCTGCCTCGGCGGCGGCTTCCTCGACGCCTCCTGGGAGGACGTGGCGACCGCGCTGCACGTCTCCACGTACTCGTACAAGTCGCTCGCGACGGCGGCGCTGCCGCTGATGTCGCCGGGCGGCGCGGTGGTCGGCCTGACCTTCGACGCGACCCAGGCGTGGCCGGTCTACGACTGGATGGGCGTGGCCAAGGCCGGGCTGGAGTCCGCCTCCCGCTACCTCGCCCTGCACCTGGGCAAGCAGGGCATCCGCAGCAACCTGGTCGCCGCCGGGCCGCTGCGCACCATGGCCGCCAAGTCGATCCCCGGCTTCGAGCAGTTCGAGGACGCCTGGTCCGAGCGGGCCCCGCTGGGCTGGAACCTGGCCGACCAGGAACCGGCCGCGCGCGCCTGTCTGGCGTTGCTGTCCGACTGGTTCCCGGCCACCACGGGCGAGATCGTGCACGTCGACGGCGGCTATCACGCCATCGGCGCCTAGGCATGTAAGGCATGTAAGGAAGGGTCCCCTGCTAACGCCTGCGGTATAGCAGGGGACCCTTCCTAACGTCCGGGACCCGGCGGCGTTACCGCCGGCGACCCGGGGGCGTTGCCGGGTCGCCGCCGGCCACCGGCAAGAATGGGTCCATGGCGTACGACGCGGTGGTCCTGCTCTCCTTCGGTGGCCCGGAGGGGCCGGACGACGTGCTGCCCTTCCTCCAGAACGTGACCCGGGGCCGGGGCGTGCCGCCGGAACGGCTGGCCGAGGTGGCCGAGCACTACCAGCACTTCGGTGGGGTCTCGCCGATCAACCAGCAGTGTCGGGACCTGCTCGCGGCGATCCGCGCGGACTTCGCCGCCCACGATCTCGACCTGCCGGTCTACTGGGGCAACCGGAACTGGCACCCGATGCTCGCCGACACCGTGGCGCAGATGCGCGACGACGGCGTACGGCGGGCGCTGGCGTTCGTCACCAGCGCCTACGGCGGGTACTCCTCCTGCCGGCAGTACCAGGAGGACGTCACCGCCGCCCGGGCGGCGGTCGGTGCCGACGCGCCGGTGATCGAGAAGCTGCGCCAGTTCTGGGACCATCCCGGTTTCGTCGAGCCGCACGTCGACGCGGTACGCGAGGCCCTGACCCGGCTCGACCCGGCGCGTCGGGACAGCACCCGGCTGGTCTTCACGGCCCACTCGGTGCCGACCTCGGCGGCCGACAGCGCCGGTCCGCACGGCGGCCGGTACACCGCCCAGCTCGCCGAGACGGCGCGGCTGGTGCACGCCGCAGCCGCCCCGGACCTGCCCTACGACCTGGTCTGGCAGAGCCGCTCCGGCCCGCCGCACGTGCCGTGGCTGGAGCCGGACGTCAACGACCACCTGACCGCCATCGCCGAGCAGGGTGTGACCGGCGTGGTGGTCAGCCCGATCGGGTTCGTCTCGGACCACCTGGAGGTGGTGTGGGACCTGGACACCGAGGCGTTGGACACCGCCAAGCAGCTCGGCCTGGACTTCGTCCGGGCCGCCACCCCCGGCGTCGACCCGCGCTACGTGACCATGGTGCGGGAACTGGTCCGGGAGCGGATCGACCCGGACGGCGCGCAGATGCGCCGTCGCCTCGGCGAGCTGCCGATGTGGGACACCTGCCCCACGGTCTGCTGCGTCCCGCCGCGCCGTCCGTCCTGACCGCACCGACGGCCCGACACCCCAGGGATGATGACGATCATGCATGACCGTAAGCCCGTGCAGAGCTGGCTCACCGACATGGACGGTGTCCTGGTGCACGAGGGGCAGCCCGTGCCGGGCGCGCCGGAGTTCGTCAACCGGCTGCGTGCCTCCGGAAAGCCGTTCCTGGTGCTGACCAACAACTCGATCTACACCCCGCGCGATCTCCAGGCCCGGCTCGCCCGGATGGGGCTGGACGTGCCGGAGCAGGCGATCTGGTCGTCCGCCCTGGCCACCGCCCAGTTTCTGGCCGACCAGCGGCCGGGCGGCACCGCGTACGTGATCGGGGAGGCCGGGCTGACCACCGCCCTGCACGCGGTGGGCTACGTGCTCAGCGACTTCGCGCCCGACTACGTGGTGCTGGGGGAGACCCGTACCTACAGCTTCGAGGCGATCACCAAGGCGATCCGGTTGATCGACGACGGCGCGCGGTTCATCTGCACCAACCCCGATGCCACCGGCCCGTCGGTGGAGGGCGCGCTGCCGGCGGCCGGGTCGGTGGCCGCGATGATCTCGAAGGCGACCGGGGTGGAGCCGTACTTCGTGGGCAAGCCGAACCCGATGATGATGCGCTCGGCGTTGAACACGATCGACGCGCATTCGGAGAGCACCGCGATGATCGGCGACCGGATGGACACCGACATCCTCTGCGGCCTGGAGGCCGGGCTGGAGACGATCCTGGTGCTGACCGGGATCAGTACCCGCACCGAGGCGGAACGCTACCCGTACCGGCCGTCCCGGATCGTCGACTCGGTGGCCGACCTGATCGACGAGATCTGAGCCGGCGGGTCGGTCTCAGGGCCGCAGGGGAGCGTTGCAGGCGGCTACCAGGGCCTGCCGGCAGGCGGTGGTGAGCGGGCGCAGCGCGGCGTCGCGCTGCTGGGCCTCGTAGTTGTTGACCGCGCCGCCCGGTGCCGCGTGTCCGGCCAGTGCGAGCACCCGGTCGAGCACGGCGGCGCGGGCGAACAGCCGGCGGGAGCGTGGGTCGAATCCGGGCGGCAGGTCGGTGGTGCCGTCGGGGCGGCGCAGTGCCTCCAGGGCGCCGGCCAGTTCGGGGCGCCACTGGGCCACGTCGAGTCGGGTGAGCGCGGCGGTGGTGTCCGCCAGCGCGGCGGCCAGTTCCGCCTCGGCCTCGGCCGCGCCGGGGAGGGTGAGCGACGCCGCCGCGGCGTTGGGCGGCAGCGGGTAGACCCGCCAGAGCACCGTCTCGAAGGTGTCGCCGGAGCCGGACGTGTGCACGCGTACCTCGGGGATCAGGCCGAGCGTACCGGCGATCACCGCCTCGCCGACGACGAGCGCGGCACCGGCGAAGTCGCCGGGGCCGGGCAGCCCGCGTGGGTCGCCCGGGGCCGGCAGCACCAGCCGGATCTCGTCCGGCGAGAGCTTGGCCAGGGTGGGCAGGGCCTGCCGTAGCGGCACGTCCGTCCAGGTGCCGGGCGCGTCGGCGACGTGGTGCTCCTCGTCACCGGCGACCTCGTCGGCGACTTCGTCGAAGGGCACGAGCCCGGCGCGCCAGGCGCGCACCCAGGCAACGAACCGGCTCGACCGGCGCGGCGCGAGGATGGCCGCACCCGCAGCGGGGGTGGACATGCCGAAAGAGTACGTGCTGACGCCCACCCCTGTCTCGGCTGCCGCGCGCCCACCTCCTCGGCGCGCCGATCACGCGACCTCACCGCGTGATTTGTTGCCACACGCGGCTTTTGCAATGCATCGCACCCTGTGGCCCGGACGGCGCGGCGGCGAGTCGGTGGCGGCGCGGGCCGGACCGGCGGTTAGCGTGATCGGATGGGGCGGCGGTATGGCGACGACGTGTTGGCGGGGGACTGGCGGCGGCGGAAGGTGACCCCGGAGGTCGACGCCGAGCCGGATCTGGTGGTCGAGGACGCCGACTCGGGCTTCTGCGGCGCGGTGGTCGGCTTCGACTCCGGCGCGGTCGTGCTGGAGGACCGGCACGGCAAACGGCGCAACTTCCCGTTGCTGCCGGCCGCGTTCCTGCTCGACGGTCGTCCGGTGACCCTGCGTCGACCGACCCGCGCCCCGGTGCCGGCCGCGCGTCGGCGTACCGCGTCCGGCTCGGTGGCGGTGGACGGGGTTCGCGCCCGGGTCGCCCGCGCCAGCCGGATCTGGGTCGAGGGCGTCCACGACGCCGCGTTGGTGGAGCGGATCTGGGGCGACGACCTGCGGATCGAGGGCGTGGTGGTGGAGCCGCTGGAGGGCGTCGACGCGCTCGACGACCGGGTACGGGAGTTCGGTCCCGGACCCGACCGTCGGCTCGGTGTCCTCGTCGACCACCTGGTGCCCGGCTCCAAGGAGAGCCGGATCGTGGCCCGGGTGAACTCCCCGCACGTGCTGGTCACCGGGCATCCCTACGTCGACGTGTGGCAGGCGGTGAAGCCGTCGGCGCTGGGCATCGCGGCGTGGCCGGTGGTGCCGCCGGGACGCCCGTGGAAGGAGGGTGTCTGCGCCGCGCTCGGCGTCGCCGAGCCGGCCGACATGTGGCGGCACATCCTGTCCCGGGTGGACACCTTCGCCGACGTGGAGACCCCCCTGATCAACGCCATGGAACGCCTGATCGACTTCGTCACCGAGTGAGCCGGCCCGCCCCCGTCACGGGACGTCGTCGGGCGTGCGGGTGAACAGGAACGTGGCGATGTCCAGCGCGGCCGGGTGGCCGGCGGGATCGCGGTGGACGCGCAGGATCTCCCCGATCTCCGCGCCGCTGTGCCCGCGCCAGCGGTCCGGGCCGTCCGGGCGGTAGCGGCTGACCCGGTCGCCGCGCAGGGTGCCCACCAGGTCGCCGGTGGTGTGGTCCCAGGTGACGTCGAGGGCGGTGCCCATCCACCACCAGCGGCCGGTCAGCGCCGCCACGTCGGCCGGGGGCGGGGCGTCGG
>NZ_SISL01000291.1:0-7642 GCF_004307965.1 Verrucosispora sp. SN26_14.1
GGCCTGCCCCGCGCGCTGGCCGGTCCGGTCGGCGCCGCCCTGGCCCGGTTCCTGTTCCTGGACCCGACCCGGGACCGCATCGTCGTCGAGCCCGACGTCCGCAACGACGCGGCCCGCCGCCGACTGCTCGCCGAGGGGTTCACCCTGGCCGAGGAGATCGACATGCCGGACAAGCGCGCCCGGCTCGCCTTCCTCACCCGGGCCCGGTTCGAGGCGGACCGACCGGTGCTGACCAGCCACTAGACCTAGACCCGGCACACGACACCGCCCGGCCACCAGTGGGGAGCCTGGCGACCGGGCGGCCGTCGCGGGTGGAGACCCGCTTCGTGGTGACGTCGACGGGGCGACGAGTCAGCGAGTCACTCCTCGCCGCCGTCGTCGCCCTCGTCGTCACCGAAGGAATCGAAGACCTCGTCGGCGACCATGCCGCCGGCAAATCCGAGCGCCGCACCGCCGACCACACCGGCGGCGACCGCGCCCATGCCCGGCCCGCGCCGCTCGTGGTGCTCCTCCTGGTGGTGCCCGTACATGGGCTGCTGCGGCGGGTAGCCGACCGGCTGGCCGTAGCCGGGTTGGCCGTAGGCGGGCTGGCCGTAACCCGGCTGCCCGTAGCCGGGTTGCCCGTAGCCCGGCTGGCCGTAGCCCTGCGGGCCGGGCTGGGCGAAGGCCGCGCCGGGGTGCAGGGTGCGGTACTGGTCGAGCGCCTGACGGAACCAGCCGTCGACCTCGGCGGCCCAGTCCCGCTGGTCGGCGTCGGCGTGCGCCACGCGGTAGCGGCCGTAGGAGTCGTGCCCACCGGTGAACAGGCCACCGCGCCGGTCGAACTCCAGCACGATGTCGACGCCCTGCTCGTCGGCGAGGAAGGTCAGCTCGACCTCGTTGATCTCGTGGGCGTACTGCGGCGCGGCGAAGTACTCGATCTCCTGATAGAAGGGCAGCGTCTGGCGCGCCCCGGCGATCTGCCCGTGCTCCAGGTCGGAGCCCTTGAACTGGAAGCCCAGCCGCCCGAACGCCTCGAGGATCCGCTCCTGCACCGGCAGCGGGTGCACGTACACCGGGTCGAGGTCGCCCTTGTCGACCGCGCCACGGATGGCGACCTCGGTGCGCAGGCCCATGGTCATGCCGGGCAGCCGCTGGCCGTAGACGTCGGTCACCGGGGTCTGCAACGGCATCGGGATCTGGAACGGCAGAGCCAGGTGCTGCCCCTCCGCGAGGCGCAGCCCGCCCGCGACCGGCACCCGGTGGAACTCGACGGTCGCGTCGTGGTCGCCGTCCGCGCCGTCGACCTCGACGCGGGTGACCAGGCTCAACACGACCTGGTCGATGTCCACGTCCTGGTTGCCGCCGGTCAGGTTCACCTGGCCGGTCAACACCGAGCCGGGGCGGGTGCCCGGATCGGACAGGACCGTGTCGACGCTGGGCGCGCCGATCCCGAAGGCACCCAGCATCTTCTTGAACACCACGAGCTTCTCCCTCGACCACAGGCGCGACCGTGGCACGGACGTGAAACTTCTACGCCTCAGCCGTTGTGTCGCAACGGAATCGGCGCCGTCCATCATGGATCCCGTCGAGACGGGAAGCTAGCACCGGTGCCTGAAAAGTAGCTGAGAGATATCGCACTGTCACCATCAGTGAGAATCCCTCACGCGGTGCAGCCGCCGGTCGCCCTGGTCAGCCGCGTACCGGGCCGAGCAACGAATCGTCCGGACCGGCCGAACCGGCCGCGTACTCCTGCAACGGCACGCTCCCCGCCTTCCAGGCCGCCAGCACCGGCTCGACGATGCGCCAGCACTCCTCGGCCACGTCGCCCCGCACCGACAGCGTCGGGTCGCCCTCGAACGCGCCGCGCAGCACCTCGCCGTACGCGGGCAGCTCGCCGGGGCCGAAGTCCGCCGTCAGGTGCACCTGGTCCAGGTCGAACGGGTTGCCGGGGCCGTTGATGTTCAGGTTCAGCCCGAGACAGTCCGGCCCGAACCCGATCCGCAGGCGGTCCGGCTCCTCGTACCCGGTCAGGCCGTCGGGCACCCGGGCCGGCTGCTTGAAGGTGATGACGGCCTCCTTGCGTACCGCCGAGGTGGCCTTGCCGGAGCGCAGCCGGAACGGGACGCCCGCCCAGCGCCAGGTGTCCACCTCCAGCACCACCTCGGCGAGGGTCTCGGTGTTCCGGCCCGGGTCCACGCCCTCCTCCGCCGCGTAGGCGGGCAGGTGGCGGCCGTCGATGTCGCCCGCCGTGTACCGGGCCCGGCGGCTCGCCGCCACCGGGTCGTCCTGCCACAGGCGGACGGCCCGCAACACCTGCGCCTTGCGCCCGCGCAGCTCCTTCGCGCTCAGCGTGGGCGGCGGTTCCATGCCGAGCAGGGCGAGCACCTGGAGCAGGTGGCTCTGCACCATGTCGACCAACGCGCCCGCACGGTCGTAGTAGCCGGCCCGACCCTCCAGGCCCAGGGTCTCGTCGAAGACGATGTCCACGCAGGCCACGTGGGTGTTGTTCAACACCGGCTCGAAGATGCGGTTGGCGAAGCGCAGGCCGAGCAGGTTCAGCACGGTGGACTTGCCGAGGAAGTGGTCGATGCGGTGCACCTGGTCCTCGGGCACCAACGTGGCCAGCAGCTCGTTGAGCGAACGCGCCGAGATCCGGTCCACGCCGAAGGGCTTCTCCAGCATCAGCCGGGTGCCCGGCGGTACGCCGATACGGGCCAACGCGGCGGCCGACCGGGCGGTCACGAACGGCGGCAGCGCGAAGAAGATCACCACCGGGCCGGCACAGCCGCTGAGCAGCCCCCGCAGGTCCTCCTCACGGGTCACGTCGGCGGTGACGTACCGGGTCTCGCGGAGTACGTCGGCCTCGACCGGCCCCTGCGCGTCGACACTGGCGAACGAGTCCGCCACCCGGCGACGCCAGCGCTCGTCGTCCCAGTCCTCCATGCCGCTGCCGATCAGCCGCAGATTCGGCACCGCGCCGCTGGCCAGCAACCGGCCCAGCCCGGGCAGCAGCAACCGGCCGGTCAGGTCCCCGCTGGCGCCCAGCACCAGCAGCGTCTGCCGGGGGGCGGCGGAGGTCGCGGAGGCGGCTGCGGGATTCTTCGGTGCCGGCGTCGTCATGCCTCCACCTTGCCCTGTCCGTTCCCGCGTCGGGCAGCGACCCCGCCGACGTCCGCCGCCCGTGCGCACAGCGCATCGACACCCGCGCGGATCGTGACCGGTGACCCCGCGTCCGGCCCGGTGCGGCGATCTTCGTGTGGCAGGCTGGTCCCATCCCGCCGGCCGGACGACGCCGGCGGCGTGCCTACCCTGCGAGGAGACGATCGATCCGATGGCTGCGGACGTCACCACCACCGACGAGTGGCAGGCCCTGCGCAAGCACGCCGACGAGATCCGCGCGACGCACCTGCGGGACCTGTTCGCCGGTGATCCCGACCGGGGCGAGCGGTTGACCGTCGAGGTGGCCGATCTCTACGTCGACTACAGCAAGAACCTGGTCACCGACGAGACCCTGGCCCTGCTGACCGCGCTGGCCGAGCGGGTCGGGCTCACCGACCGGATCGCCGCGATGTTCGCCGGAGCGCACATCAACGGCACCGAGGACCGGGCCGTCCTGCACACCGCGTTGCGGCTGCCCCGCGACGCCACGCTGACCGTGGACGGTCAGGACGTGGTGGCCGACGTGCACGCCGTCCGGCAGCGGATGGCCGACTTCGCCGACCAGGTGCGGTCCGGCCAGTGGCACGGACACACCGGCGAGCGGATCCGCACCGTGGTCAACATCGGCATCGGCGGCTCCGACCTCGGACCGGTGATGGCGTACGAGGCGCTCAAGGCGTACCGCGACGCCGGCATCTCCTGCCGGTTCGTGTCGAACATCGACCCCACCGACATCCACGACACCACCGCCGACCTGGACCCGGCCAGCACGCTGTTCGTGATCGTGTCGAAGACCTTCTCCACCCAGGAGACCCTGGCCAACGCCCACCAGGCCCGACGCTGGCTGCTGGCCGGACTCGACGCGGGCGACGAGGCCGTGGCCCGGCACTTCGTCGCGGTCAGCACCAACGCCCAGCGGGTGACGGACTTCGGCATCGACCCGGCGAACATGTTCGGCTTCTGGGACTGGGTCGGCGGACGCTACTCACTGCCGTCGGCGGTCGGCCTGTCGGTGATGCTCTCCATCGGCCCGGCGCGCTTCGACGAGATGCTGGCCGGCTACCACGCCATGGACGAGCACTTCCGCACCGCACCGCCGGCCCGCAACGCCCCGGTGCTGCTCGGCCTGCTGAACATCTGGTATGCCAACTTCCTCGGCGCGCAGACCCACGCGGTGCTGCCCTACTCGCAGTACCTGCACCGGTTCCCGGCCTACCTGCAACAGCTCACCATGGAGAGCAACGGCAAGTCGGTCCGCACCGACGGGCAGCCCGTGGCGTACGACACCGGCGAGATCTTCTGGGGCGAACCGGGCACCAACGGCCAGCACGCCTTCTATCAACTGCTGCACCAGGGCACCCGGCTGGTGCCGGCCGACTTCATCGGGTTCAGCGAACCCAATCACGAGATCGGCGACATGCACGACCTGTTCATGTCGAACTTCTTCGCCCAGACCGCCGCGCTGGCCTTCGGCCGCACCGCCGAGCAGGTCGCGGCGGAAGGTACTCCGGCCGAACTCGTACCGCACAAGGTGATGGCGGGCAACCACCCCACCACCTCGATCACGGCCGACCGCCTCACCCCCGCGACCCTCGGCCAACTGGTCGCCCTCTACGAGCACATCGTCCTCACCGAGGGCGCGATCTGGGACATCAACCCCTTCGACCAGTGGGGCGTGGAACTCGGCAAGGTGATGGCGAACCAGCTCGCTCCCCTGCTCACCGGCGACGGACCCGACCTGACGACGCTGGACAGCTCCACCGCCGCCCTCATCCGCCGCTACCGCACCCAGCGCAACCGCCCCTGACCGGACGCGTGACACACCACGGCGGGCGAGCCCGTCGTGGTGTGCACGCACACGGCGGGCACCTGGGTCACGGCGGGCAACCGGCTCGGCACACCGGACGCTCACCTGCCGTCCGCTTGCGCCGGCCCGAACAAGTTCCGCGCAACTTCACCGAGGTTGCGGCCTCCAGGCGCCCCCGAGGCGGCAACTTCACCGAAGTTGCGCCGATCTCGATGAACTCACACGGGCCACGGGGGTACAGGACCGCCGCCCCGGCCCCCCGGCGAGTTGATCAAGAAGTTTTCATCACGCCACCTCGGTGTGAACGACCAAAACTTCTTGATCATCCAGGCCCGCGCCCTGCGCCCCCGCGATCATGGAGTCGTGGCGGCTAGAAGTTGGGCGTATCGGCACAATCCAGCGACCACGCCTCCATGATCGGCGCAGGAGTGCAGGGGCGGAGGGAAAGGCTGGGCAGGGCGGGAAGGCGTGGAGCGGGCGCGAGGGCGGAGGCAGGCGGGCGATGCTGGAGGTCGGAGGCCGGAACCCGCTACCGCTGTAGCGCACTGCGCCAGCCCACTCGCGCACTGGGATCGAGCGTGATCTTGACGGGGGTGAGCCACCCGCTCATCTGGTGAATCAGTTCGCGACCGGAGACGGCGTACATCTGTGGGTATTAGCCCTGTCGAGCTGAACCGTTTGTGCTGTCACCGCGGGCGTCGGCGTGCGCGACGGCGAGCCATCCCACAAAGCGATCCGTCTGCGCCATCAGCTCGATAGCGCCCGCACACCCCACTCCACCTGCCCAGACGCTCTGTGCACCACACCACCGCGTCCACATGGCACCCCACAACTCGCCGAATCCGGTCCATCGGCCTGGCGGTGCCCGGCCTTCACGGTCGTCGTTCGGTTGGCTTTCGGGGGGCTCTGGCCCAATGGGTCAGGAGCGGGTACCCGGCCTCCCCCGCAGGTCGGGTACCCGCGTCCCTGACGCGACCGAGGAGCGAGTGCGTGACGACGACCGACATCCGCGAATTCGACGTCATCGGCGAGCACGCCGGGGCGGCCCGATTGTTGGAACAGACCCTGTTCGAGGTGAAGCGGGTCATCGTCGGCCAGGACCGGCTGGTGGAGCGGCTGTTGACCGCACTGTTGGCCCGGGGGCACTGCCTGTTGGAGGGCGTACCCGGGGTGGCGAAGACGCTCGCCGCCGAGACCCTGGCCACGGCGGTGGGTGGCAGCTTCGCCCGGATCCAGTTCACCCCGGACCTGGTGCCGTCGGACATCCTCGGCACCCGGATCTATCGCCCGTCGACGGAGAGCTTCGACGTGGAACTGGGACCGGTGATGGCCAACCTGGTGCTCGCCGACGAAATCAACCGGGCTCCGGCGAAGGTGCAGTCGGCGCTGCTGGAGGTGATGGCCGAGGGGCACGTGTCGCTCGGTGGGCGCACCTATCCGGTGCCGACTCCGTTCCTGGTGCTGGCCACCCAGAACCCGATCGAGTCCGAGGGGGTGTACCAGCTCCCGGAGGCGCAGCGGGACCGGTTCCTGATGAAGGTGGTGGTCGACTACCCGACCGACGACGAGGAGCTGGGCATCCTCTATCGGATGGGCACCGGCACGCCGGCCGCCCGGCCGGTGCTGGACCCGGCCCGGCTCGCGGCGCTCCAGGCCCGGGCGCGGGAGGTGTTCGTCCATCATGCGTTGGCCGAGTACGTCGTCCGCCTGGTGCTGGCCACCCGGGACCCGCGCCGCTTCGGGTTGGCCGACGTGGCGGACCAGCTCGCGTACGGTGCCAGCCCCCGGGCCACGCTCGGCCTGGTCGCCGCGGCACGGGCGCTGGCCCTGCTGCGGGGCCGCGACTACGTCCTTCCCGCCGACGTGCGGGAGATCGCCGCCGACGTGCTGACCCACCGGCTGGTGCTCAGCTTCGACGCGGTCGCCGACGACGTGGACGCCGGTGAGCTGGTGCGGCGGATCGTGGAGGCGGTGCCGCCGCCGCAGATCGCCCCCGCGCAGGAGCAACAGGGGCCGGGCCTGGGGGCGGCGGCGTGAACGCGCACACGACAAGTGTCGGGCGGCTCGCGCCGCAGCGTCGGTTGCGCCAGCTGGAGTTGACGATCAACCGCCGCCTGGACGGGCTGCTGCACGGCCAGCACCTGGGGCTGCTGCCCGGTCCGGGCAGCGAGCCGGCGGGCAGCCGCGAGTACCGGGCCGGTGAGGACGAGGTCCGGCGGATGGACTGGTCGGTGACGGCGCGTACCGCCGTGCCGCACGTGCGGACCGTGGACGCGGACCGGGAGCTGACGACCTGGACGCTCGTGGACGCCACGCCCAGCATGGACTTCGGCACCGCCGAGTTGGAGAAGCGGGAACTGGCGGTGGCGGCCGTGGCCGCCGTCGGGTTCCTCACCGCCGGCACCGGCAACCGGCTCGGCGCGCATCTACTCGGTGACGCCGGGGTACGCCGCTTCCCCGCCCGCACCGGACGCCACCACCTGATCAATCTGCTGCGGACGTTGATGGAGGTGCCCCGGGGGCGGCCCGCCACCCAGCCGGTGCCGCTGGCCGACGCGATCGACGGGCTGCGCCGTTCCGCCGGTCAGCGCGGTCTCGCCGTGGTGGTCTCCGACTTCCTCGACGGCCTGCCCGACGAGGGGATGGGCGGCGCGGACGGGCCGCCGCCGGACTGGGAGCGACCGCTGCGGCGGC
>NZ_SISL01000292.1:0-7640 GCF_004307965.1 Verrucosispora sp. SN26_14.1
TCCGGGACAAGCTCTCCGGCGTACCCGCCGCCGCCGTCGCCGGCGTCGAGCAGGAACTGGCCAACCTCGACAAGCAGATCGAGGAGGCCAACGCCCGCCTCGCCGCCCAGGCCGCCAACCCCCAGGGCGGCGCCAACTTCATCCAGAACGCCATCCTCGGCCCACTGGCCAGCAAGCGCACCGCCGCCCTCGACCGCATCGGCATCAACATCAACCGGGCCGGTGGCCAGCGCCCGAACCTCGCCAGCCTCGCCACCTGCGGACTGAACACCCCGGGTACCCCCAGCGCGGTCAACGGCAACAGCGGCAACGCGGGTAACGGGAACGCCGGGAACAACGGCAACGCCGGTAACGGCAACGCGGGCAACAACGGCAACGCCGGGGCCGGCGTGGCGCAGCGGGTGAACTGCCCGAGTGTCGCCGACCGCCTGCCGGCCGTACCCGCTCAGGCCGCCGCCGAGGTGCAGCGCGAGCTGGCCAACCTGGACAACCAGATCGCGGACGCCAACGCCCGTCTCGCCCAGCTCGCGGTACGCCCGGAGGGTGGAGCGAACTTCGTGCAGAACACGGTCGTCGGCCCGCTGAAGGACCGGCGTGTCGCCGCCCTGAACCGGATCGCCACCGCGATCGGCCGGGTCGACGGCAACCGGCCCGCCGAGCTGGTCAACCTGGCACCCTGCTCGGTCAGCTGACCTGACGGAACGCTACGGATGGTGGGCGATGGCTGTAGCCATCGCCCACCATCTCTTTTTGCGGCATCTCTCACAACTGGTTGACCCCTCAGTCACCAAGCGACTACAAAACGTTACAGAGCGGGGCCGGATCCGCCGGCCGCGGTCGGAGGGGTGACCGTGGGTCTGATCTCGTACGACGACGCCGAGGCGGCCGCGTTCGCCGCCACCCGCGAGCTGGCACCCGCCGGCCTGACCCACTGGCGACACGCCGTCCGGGAGCACCTGCGACCACACCCCGGGTCGACGCTGCTGGACCTCGGCGCCGGTACGGGAGCCTGGGCCACCACCTTCGCCGGCTGGTACGGAGTACGTGTGCTGGCGGTGGAGCCGGCCCCGGCGATGCGTGACCGGTGCCCGCACCGGCCGATGCTCGCCGGTGAGGCGACCGCGCTCCCGCTGGCCGCGTCCAGTGTGGATGGTGCCTGGCTCTCGACGATGCTGCACCACGTACCCGATCTCGACGCCGTGGCCCGGCAGTTGCGCCGGGTGCTGCGTCCGGGCGCTCCGGTGCTGATCCGCTCCCCCTTCCCGGGACGGCACCAGCTCGTCGCCCTCTTCGAGTGGTTCCCGGAGGCGATCCGGGTGCTCGACCAGTTCCCCAGCCTGTCCCGGGTGCGCTCCGCGTTCGCCGCGGCGGGGTTCCCGGTGAGCAGCGTCGAGCCGGTCGCCCAGACCGTGGCCACCTCGCTGGCCGAGTACGCCGACCGGATCGACCGCCGCGCGCACACCCCCCTGCACCTGATCACCGAATCCGAGTTCCGGGCCGGCATGGCCCGGCTACGCCAGGCGGTCCGGGGCAGTGCCCCGGCACCGGTGGTCGACCACCTCGACCTGCTGGTGCTGCGCTGATCCGACCGGAGCGCGGATCAGCACAGGCCGAGGTGCCGCAGGTAGTCGTGCAGCGCGGCGGATCCGGCCAACCGACGCAGGCTGCGTCGGTGCAGGTCCTGTTCCCGCCGGGCGAGTTCCGCGCGGACCCGCAGCGGGCTGCCGGTGCTCCTCAGCTCGTCCAGCACCGCCGTGATGATCTCGAACGGGTAGGCACCCCGGCGCAGCAGCGCCACCACCTGGGCCGCACGCAGCTCGGCCTCGTCGTAGCGCCGGTAGCCGGTGCCCGGCTCGCGGCCCGGCCGGAGCAGACCACGCGCCTCCCAGGCCCGTAGCTGCGAGGTGCGGACACCCACTAGGTCGGCGACCGCGCCGACCCGGGCGGCCCGGCGGGGCACCGGGACCGGCGGGGCGGAGGCGCTCACCACCGTCTCGAAGGCGCCGAGCACCCGACGGATCTCGGCACGTTCCCGGTCCAGTTCGGCGTGCCCGGCGTCCAGCGCGGCCAGCACCGTCGGCAGGTCACCCACGTGCGCCGCCGCCATGATCTGGCGGGTACGCGCCCAGCCGTGCCCGTCCGCGACCGTCCGCGCCACGGTCAGCGCCCGCTGGTGCGCCGCAGTGAAGATCCGGTAGCCGCTCGGTGTGCGCTCCACCGGCGGCAGCACCCCGAGATCGACGTAGTTGCGCACCTGCTGCACGGAGATGCCGACCGCCGCGGCGAGGTCGACCGCGCGCAGTCGCCCGGTCGTCCGTCGTCCCGCCACCGGTTCACCCTAGCGCCTCACGGTTGTTTGAGACTTTGCGGCACCTTTCGCCGCTCGAAGGCGCTCAACGTCGACGAAAGTCTCCACGGGAAGGTCCATGAGACACTTGAACCTGGCCAGGCCATCCCAGCTCTTTCTTTCCGGGGCGGGAGTCCGTCCACGATCTCGCGAAGGGTTCGCATGCAGCAGCCAGCACGGTCCGCCGCCGACAGTCACGACGTGATCGAGGTACGCGGAGCACGGGAGAACAACCTCGACTCCGTCTCGGTCGACATCCCGAAGCGTCGCCTGACCGTCTTCACCGGCGTCTCCGGATCCGGTAAGTCGTCGCTGGTCTTCGGCACCATCGCCGCCGAGTCGCAACGAATGATCAACGAGACCTACAGCGCGTTCCTCCAGTCGTTCATGCCCAACCTCTCCCGGCCGGACGTGGACTCGCTGCGCAACCTCACCCCGGCGATCGTGGTCGACCAGGAGCGGATGGGCGCCAACTCCCGCTCCACCGTCGGCACCGCCACCGACGCGTACGCGATGCTGCGCATCGTGTTCAGCCGGCTCGGCACCCCGCAGGTCGGTGGAGCCGGAGCGTTCAGCTTCAACCTCGCCGAGGGCATGTGCCCCGCCTGTGAGGGCCTGGGCCGCGTCTCCGACCTCGACGTCAACGAACTCGTGGACGTGGAGAAGTCCCTCAACGACGGCGCGGTCACCGTGCCGAACTTCGCGGTCGACACCTGGTACTGGCAGACCATCGTCGGCTCCGGTCTCTTCGACCCGGACGTCAAGCTCCAGGACTTCACCCCGCAGCAGTGGGAGGACCTGCTCCGCAAACCGGCCACGAAGATCAAGGTGGGCGGCACGAACCTCACGTACGAGGGTCTGATCGTCAAGGTGCGCCGGCTCTACCTGGCCAAGGACCGGGAGTCGATGCAGCCGCACATCCGCGCCTTCGTCGACCGGGCGGTCACCTTCACCACCTGTACCGACTGCGACGGCACCCGGCTCAACGCCGCCGCGCTCTCCTCCCGCATCGCCGGACGCAACATCGCCGAGTGCGCCGCCATGCAGATCAGCGACCTCGCCGCGTTCGTCCGGGGCATCGAGGACTCCTCGGTCGCCCCGTTGACCGGGAACCTGCGGGAACTGCTGGACTCGCTGGTCGAGATCGGTCTGGGCTACCTCAGCCTCGACCGCGAGTCGGCCACCCTCTCCGGCGGTGAGGCGCAACGGGTCAAGATGGTCCGGCACCTCGGGTCCAGCCTCTCCGACATCACGTACGTCTTCGACGAACCCACCGTCGGCCTGCACCCGCACGACATCGCCCGGATGAACGACCTGCTGCTGCGACTCCGGAACAAGGGCAACACGGTCCTCGTCGTCGAGCACAAGCCGGAGACCATCGCGATCGCCGATCACGTGATCGACCTCGGTCCCGGTGCGGGCACCGGCGGCGGCCGGATCTGCTACACCGGCGACGTGGCCGGGCTGCGCCGCTCCGACACCCGCACCGGCCGGCACCTCGACCACCGGGTACGCCTGCGCGAACAGGTCCGTACCCCCAGCGGACAGCTGGCCATCCGCCACGCCGACCTGCACAACCTGCGCGACGTCAGCGTGGACGTCCCGCTCGGCGTGCTGACCGTCGTGACCGGGGTGGCCGGCTCGGGCAAGAGTTCCCTGGTGCACGGCTCGCTGCACCGCCGCGACGGGGTGGTCGTGGTCGACCAGGCACCGATCCGGGGCTCGCGGCGCAGCAACCCGGCCACGTACACCGGCCTGCTCGACCCGGTCCGCACCGCGTTCGCCAAGGCCAACGGGGTGAAGGCGGCGCTGTTCAGTGCCAACTCCGAGGGCGCCTGCCCGACCTGCAAGGGCATCGGGCTGGTCTACACCGACCTGGCGATGATGGCCGGCGTCGCCTCGGTCTGCGAACGGTGCGAGGGTCGGCGCTTCACCGACGAGGTGCTGACCTACCGACTGCGCGGTCGCACCATCAGCGAGGTGCTCGGCATGTCGGTCAGCGAGGCGCAGGACTTCTTCCCCGGCGGTGCCGCCCGGGTGGTCCTGGACCGGCTCGCCGACGTGGGGCTGAGCTACCTCACGCTGGGCCAGCCGCTGACCACCCTCTCCGGCGGCGAACGGCAGCGGCTCAAGCTGGCCATCCACATGGCCGAGAAGGCCGGCACGTACGTGTTGGACGAGCCGACCACGGGCCTGCACCTGGCCGACGTGGACCAGTTGCTGGCGCTGCTCGACCGGCTGGTGGACGCCGGCAACACGGTCATCGTCATCGAGCACCACCAGGCGGTGATGGCGCACGCGGACTGGCTGATCGACCTGGGGCCGGGCGCCGGTCACGACGGCGGACGGGTCGTGTTCACCGGCACCCCCGCCGACCTGGTCGCACACGGCGACACCCTCACCGCCCGGCACCTGCGCGAGTACGTGGCCCGCTGACGGACGTGCCCCGCCCGGCACCGTCGCATCGCGCGGGTGTCGGGCGGGGCACCCCGATCAGTGTCGTCGGCGGGGTGTCAGGTCAGGCGACGCAGCCAGCGACGTTGCCAGGGAGTCTCGACCGCGCGGGGCCGGTAGGCCGCCCGGACCCAGTCCACCGCCTGCTCGGCGGGCAACCCGTCGAGGATCGCCAACGCGGCCAACGCGGTGCCGGTCCGACCCGTACCACCCCGGCAGGCCACCTCCACCCGCTCGCCCGCGTATCCCCGGCGCAATGCCTCCCGCAGGGCCTCCAGGGCGTCGGCGCGGTCCACCGGTATCCAGAAGTCGGGCCAGCGCACCCGGCGGTGCGCCCATGCGGGCGTCGGGCCGGGAGCCAGCAGCAGGCTGAAGTCGGCCGGGGTGGCCGGGTCGGCGATGCGTCGCCCCCGCACCCGTACGCCGCCGGGCAGCGTGACCACCCCGGTCTGCGCGGCCCAGTCCTGCGGCTCGGCGCTCACCACCGGTGTCCCGACTGGTCCGGACGCCCCTGGTCCGGCACGGGCCGGTCGTCAGCCCAGGTGCGCTGGTCGGTCCCGGGCCGGTCGTCTGCCCACCCGGGGTGCTGGTCCGCCATGGGCCGATTATCTCCCCAGGCGTGGTGCTGGTCCATCACCGGCTGGTTCTCGGCCCACCCACGCTGCTCTGCCACCGGCCGGTCCCCCCAGACACTGTGCTGGTCCGCCGCAGGCCGGTTGTCGGCCCACCCACGCTGGTCCGCCACCGGCCGGTCCTCCGCCCAACCCGGCTGGTCGGCCACGGCCGGGTTGTCGGCCCACCCACGCCGGTCCGCCACGGGCCCGTCGTCCGGCCGGACGCGCTGGTCGGTCACGGGCCGGTCGTCAGCCCAGGCGCTGCGGTAGATGGTGCCCCGTCCCTCCGGGTCGGGGGTCCCGGTCGGCGCGGTCTCGGCCACCGCGGACGCGGTGTCGTTGGCGCGGAGCCCGCCGGTCCGCCGGGAGCGCCGCAACCGGGTGACCACGAACCACACCAGCCCGGCGAGGCAGGCCACGATGACCACTTTCTGGAGGATGCCGGCGTACCCCTCGACCAGGTGCCAGTTGTCGCCGAGCAGGTAACCGGCCATCACGAACGTGGTGTTCCAGATCAGGCTGCCGAGCGTGGTGTAGAGCGTGAAGGTGAGCAGCGGCATCCGTTCCACGCCCGCCGGAATGGAGATCATGCTGCGGAAGATCGGGATCATGCGGCCGAAGAAGACGGCCTTGACGCCGTGCCGGAGGAACCACTCCTCGGTCCGGTCGACGTCGCTGAGCTTGACCAGCGGCAGCTTGGCCGCGATCGCCCGGGTCCGCTCCCGCCCCAGCGCCGCACCGATCCAGTAGAGCGCCAGGGCACCGACCACCGAGCCGAGCGTGGTCCAGAAGATCGCCGCGACCAGGCTCATCCGGCCCTGTGCGGCGGCGAAGCCGGCGAGCGGCAGGATCACTTCGCTGGGGATGGGCGGGAAGAGGTTCTCCAACGCCACGGCCAGCCCCGCCCCCGGGGCACCGAGTCGCTCCATCAGATCGGTGACCAGGCCGACCAGGCCGTCCTCGGGTGGTGCGGACTGGCCGACGACGTCGGCGGCAGACGGAGCGTGCGGGGCATGAATCATGGCCCACACGCTACGAACTCACGCTGGGAATCGCACAATCACCCGTCGATCCAGGACCGAGCGACCTCGGAGAGCGATCGGCACCAGGGCCGCCTCGTCCCCCACGCCCTGTCACCGGTCGCTCTAAGCTACTCGGCATGAGTGGCACTCCAGCGCGCAGCCCGCTGCGGATCGCCGTCGCCCAGCCGCCGTGCGTGGCCTATGACGTCGAGGCGAACGTGTCGGCACACGCCGCGCTGGTCCGGGCCGCGGCCTCCCGGGTGGTGGTCTTCCCCGAACTCTCGCTGACCGGGTACGAACTGGACGCGCCGGCGCTCGACCCGACCGACCCACGGCTGACACCGCTCGTCGAGGCGTGCACCCAGACGGGGACGCTGGCGCTGGCCGGCGCGCCGGTGGCCGGTGAGCACATCGCCACCCTCGCGGTGGACCACACCGGCGCGCGTGTGGCGTACCGGAAGATGTCGCTCGGCACGGTGGAGGCCCGGCGGTTCGCGCCCGGCCCGGAGCCGGTCGTGCTGACCGTCGACGGCTGGCGGCTGGGCCTGGCGATCTGCAAGGACACCGGCGTGCCGGAACACGCCGCCCGGACCTGCGCCTTCGGCGTCGACGTCTACGTCGCGTCGGTCGTCGACCACGCGGCCGACACGGCGGTCCAGGACGAGCGGGCGCTACGGATCTCCACCACGCACCGGGTGGTGGTCGCGACGGCGAGCTTCGCCGGCTCGACCGGCGGTGGCTTTGTGGAGACCGCCGGGCGCTCGGCGATCTGGGCGTCCGACGGCGCGGTGCTGGCCCGCGCGGGCACGACGCCGGGCGAGTTCGCCCGGGTCACGCTCACCTGAGGCCGGTCAGTCGTCGTCCTCGTCGTCGAGTGAGTCCTCGACCTGGTCGAGCAGCCGCTCCAGGCGGTCGGCGAAGTCGGCCGGGACGCGGCCGCGTTCCACCTCGTCGTCGAGGCGGTCACGCACCTTCTCGATACGCTTCTCGCGGTCCTTGGGCTTACCGGTGGCGAGTTCGGCCAGGTCCTTGCGTAGCCGGTCGGCGACCTTGCGGTCGATGTCGCCGGTGAACTGCCCCTCGACGAGCAGCGCGATGAGTTCGCCCGCGGTCTGCCGCAGGTTGACCGGCTCGGGTCGGCTGGTCGACGGCGTGGGGCTGGGTCGTGGGGCGGCAGACGTCGGCGGGGGCGCGGAGGTCGGC
>NZ_SISL01000293.1:0-7637 GCF_004307965.1 Verrucosispora sp. SN26_14.1
CGTCCTCGCGGGAGTAGAGGTCGTAGAGCCGGCGCAGCTCGTCCGGCACGGCCACCGGTGTGCCGTCGCGGTGCACGCCGCCGAACGGGGCGTACCCGGTGCCGGTCACGTCGAAGCGGTCGCCGTCCGGGGTGACCACGTGCCGTACCGCCCACCGCCTCTCGGTGCGGGCGCCGCGCGCCCCCTCCACGACCACGCCGGTGCGCGCCGTCGTCGTCCCGCCGGTGACCTGGACCTGTCCGGCCAACGTCCGCTCCGCCCTGTGCCGGGGCCGTCCCGCTGACGGCTCTCCCGGTGCCAGCCTGGTCCGGTCCGACGCCGGGCGGCAGGGGCGATCCGCCCGCGTGGCCCGGGACCAACGGCCCTGCCCGACCGAAGGAGTCACTGCGTATCGTCTGAGGAATGACCGACGACCTGCGGCTGCGGCCCGTCGGCGAGGACGACCTGCCGGAGTTCTACGCCCACCAGCTCGACCTCGAGGCCAACCGGATGGCCGCCTTCGGTCCGGCGGACCCCGCAGACCCGCGGGTGTTCGCCGCGCGCTGGGTCCGGATCCTGACCGACCCGGACATCGTGTCCCGCACCGCGACCGTCGGGGACACCGTGGTCGGTTACGTGCTGGCCTTTCCCGTCGGGGACCGCACCGAGGTCAGCTACTGGATCGATCCGGCCCGGTGGGGCCGGGGCCACGCCACGCGGGCACTCGGCGCGCTGCTGGAGGAGGTGACCCGACGGCCGCTGCACGCGCGCGCGGCGGTCGACAACGCCGGCTCGCTGACCGTGCTGCGTCGCTGCGGGTTCGTCGTGCGCGGCACCGACCGGGGGTACGCCCCGGCCCGCGACCAGGAGGTCGACGAGTACGTCCTGGAACTGCCCGCCTGAGCGTCCGCCCCGCCTGACCGTCCGCCCCGCCGGGGCGTTGACCTGGGCGGCGACTACCCTCGCGGGGTGAACTGGCTGGATCTCGTCGGCTGGGCCGGCTCCGCGTTGCTGGTCTGGTCGCTGCTGCAGACGCGCATCCTGCGGCTGCGCGCCCTCAACCTGGTCGGCTGTTTCGTGCTGATCGGCTACAACGCCGCCGTGCAGGTGTGGCCCATGGTGGGGCTGAACGTCGTGCTGGCCGTGATCAACGTGTGGTACCTGCGCGGGCTGCTCACCACCCGGCACGACGAGCAGACCTACCAGGTGGTCGAGGTCGGTGCCGACGACGCCTTCCTGGCCCACACGCTGCGGGTACACGCCGCCGACATCGCCCGGTTCAACCCCGGTTTCCACCCGGGGCGGGTGGCCGGCCGCACGGCCTTCCTGGTGGTACGCGCCGACGAGGTGGTCGGCGTGGTGCTGGCCCGGGACGTCGGCGACGGCGTCGCCCAGATCGACCTCGACTACGTCACCCCGCCGTTTCGCGACTTCACCCCGGGGGAGTTCGTCTACCGGCGCAGCAGCCTCTTCACCGAGCGTGGTTTCCGCCGTGTGGTCAGCCCACCGGGCATGGTCGGCGCGTACTACCACCGGCTCGGCTTCCGCCGGGAGGGCGACTCGTTCGTGCTGGACCTGCCGGCACCGACGGTGCCGTCGAGCTGACCTTCCGCGTCGGTGCCGCGCCCGGTCGGAAGCCTCCTTCCGATACCAGGATTCGGCGTCGGGACGACGGGGAATTGGCACCGCTACGCCGCGGGGCCTCCGCCGGCGACGCCACCCGGCGTGGTCCAGTGAGGGAGAGAACCGGGCGTGCAGAGCTACTGGAGCCAGCTGGCCCTGGTCGGAGTCCTGATCGTGATCAACGCGATCTTCGCCGGTAGTGAGCTGGCACTGGTGTCGCTGCGGGACAGCCAGGTCCAGCGGCTGGAGCGCACCGGCCGGGCCGGACAGGTGCTGGCCCGGCTCGCCCGGGACCCGAACCGCTTCCTGGCCACCATCCAGATCGGCATCACCCTGGCCGGCTTCCTCGCCTCGGCCGCCGCCGCCGTGTCGCTGGCCCGGCCGCTGGTGCCACTGCTGGACGACGTCTTCGGCCGGGCCGCCGAGATGGTCGCGATCGTCCTGGTCACGCTGGTGCTGACCTTCGTCACCCTGGTCTTCGGCGAACTGGCCCCGAAGCGGATCGCGATGCAGGTGCCGGAGCGCTGGGCGCTGCTGGTCGCCCGCCCCCTCGATCTGCTCGCCGCCCTCACCCGGCCGGTGGTGTGGGTGCTCGGTGCCACCAGCGACCTGGTGGTGAAGCTGTTCGGGCTCGACCCGAAGCCGGAACCGGACGAGATCAGCCCCGACGAGCTGCGGGACATCGTCTCCGGCCACCACGGCTTCACCAAGGAACAGCAGACCATCATCGCCGGGGCGGTGGAGATCGCCGACCGCCGGCTGCGCGCCGTGCTGGTGCCCCGGCTGCGGGTCTTCTGTCTGGACAGCGGCACCACCGCCGAGGACGCCCGGCTGGTGCTCGCCGCGTCCGGGCACTCCCGGGCGCCGGTGGTCCGGCACGGCGGGCTGGACGAGGCGGTCGGCGTCATCCACCTGCGCGACCTGGTCGGCGTCCGCGACGACCGGCCCGTCGACGAGTACGTCCGCCCGCCCATGCTGCTGCCCGACTCGGTGCCGGTGGTCGACGCGCTGCGCCAGTTCAAGGCCGAACGGCAGCACATGGCGCTGGTCGTGGACGAGCGGGGCGCCGTGGACGGCATCGTCACGCTGGAGGACATCCTGGAGGAGATCGTCGGCGAGATCTACGACGAGACCGACCGGGACGTGCGCTCGGTGCGCACCGAGCCGGACGGTGCGTTGCTGCTGCCCGGCACCTTCCCGGTGCACGACCTGCCGGACATCTCCGTGGAGCTGCCCAGCCGCCCGGAGGGCGACTACACCACCATCGCCGGCCTGGTCCTGGCGGCGCTGGGCCGCATCCCCGGGCAGGGCGAGCACGTGACCGTCGACGGCTGGCTGCTGGAGGTCACCGAGGTCGACACCCGGGCCATCCACGGGATGCGGCTGTGCCGCCCCGGCGACCCGGACACCCCGGCCGCCTCCGCCGAGCAGTCCTCGACCGACCCGGCGGAGCACGCGCCGGCCGACGCGCAGGCCTCATCGGTGGTGGAGCCCGCGCAGGCGTCATCGGTGGTGGAGCCCGCGCGGGCCGCGACGCCGGAAGAGCGGACCGTGCTGGACGGCACCAGGCCCTGAGGCTCGCCTGCTCTCATGGCACCCGCCTTCGGTCAGCCCGGCGGCACCCCGTCGCCGGGCGGTTCCGGCAGCGGGGGATCCAGCCGGACCCGGTGCAGCGGCACCTGCACGGTGCTGCGGCCGAGTCGCCGGGCCACCGCGCGGAGCGCCCACGGGGCGGACGGATGCCGCTCCGGCCCGATCAGACGCCCGCTCACCCGGCCGTACCAGTGCCGGGTCACCACCAGGTCGGTCAACCGCAGCGGCCCGGCCGGACCACCCCGCACCACCAGGTCGACCACCCGACCCAGCCGCCGGCCGTGCTCGTCGTACACGGTCCGGCCGAGCAGCTCACCCGCTCGCACGGCCGGACCCCGGGATGCGGCCGATCAACCTGCGACGCAGCCATTCCTCCACCGGTGAGGGCGTCAGCTCCTCGGCCGGTATCCGCAGCCGCACCGCGCTGTCGACCCGGTCGACCAGGTCGTACGGGATGCGCAGCGGCGCTACCGGGCGGTCCGTGACGAAGCGTTCGGCGGTGAGCACCAGCATCCGTCCGAGCCGTCCGCCGACCCGTGCGCCGAGCGCGCCGGGCCCGCTGAGCAGCGTGCACAGGTACGGCACGCCGTTCGCGTCGAACGCGAACTCCACGTCGTCCACCTTGCCGACCAGCCGACCCGCCACGTCGACGAGTTGGCGGTCCAGCAGTTGCCGGCTCACCCCGATCCTCACTGTCCCATCCTCGTGCCCACGGCCAGCGGAACGGCGGCGATCGCCGCCGCGACGATGACCAGCAGGATCACCGCGCCGAGCAGGTTGAGTGCCCGCCCGTTGACCCGGTCGCCGAGGTACGTGCGGTCGTTGGCGACCACCAGGATCGGCAGGTACGTCAGCGGCAACGCCACCGCGCTGATGATCAGCATGTACTCGGTGAGCGTCACCGGGTCGATGGTGGTGAGCAGCAGCAGGACCCCGAGCAGCACACTGACCAGCAGCACGGTGTGGAACCGCGCCGCCTCGCGCGGGCTGACCCGCTTGCCCCACTGCCACCCGAAGTACTGCGCGGCGGCGTACGCGGCGGAGAGCCCGGTCTCCAACGCGGCGCCGAAGGTGACGGCGAAGAACGCCAACGCCGCCACCGCCAGTCCGACCGTGCCGAAGGCCAGCACGACCGGGTGGGCGACCTCGTCCAGGCTGCTCACCGTCAACCCGGCCGGCCGCAGCACCACGGCGGCGGTGGCGATCAGCGACAACGCGAGGAACCCGCCGATCGGGAACCCGACCAGCACGCTGAACCGGGCGTCGGCCAGGTCGGCCGCACTCCAGCGTTCCTCCACCCCGCCGGAGGAGAAGAAGAACACCTCGTACGGGCTGACCGTGGAGGCGAACAACGCCACCGCCACGAACCAGTACGCGCCCCAGCCCTGCCCGGAGTCGCTCGGCGAGATCGCGCTGCGGCCGAGCTCCGCCCAATCGGTGGGCAGCCAGAACAGCGCCACCGCGAAGACCACCAGGGTCAACCCGGCGAGTCCGAACACCCGCTCCATCAGCGGGAAGCGCATCCGCCACAGCACCAGCCAGACGGCCGCCCCGGCGATCGGCACCCACACCAGGTACGGCACCCCGGTGGCCAGCCGCAGCGCCAGCGCCACCCCGCCCAGTTCGGCGGCCAGCGTGATCACCGTGACCAGGTACGACGCCGCCAGGTTGACCAGGGCCACCCGCGCGCCGAGCCGTTCCCGGACGAGGTCGAAGACCGCCCGGCCGGTCACCGCCGCGATCCGTCCGGCCATCTCGGCGTACGCGCAGATGGCGACCACCCCGAGCAGCAGCACCCAGGTGTGCGCCATGCCGAATCGCGCGCCGGCCTGCCCGGCGGCGACCAGGTCGCCGATGTCCACGAAACCGCCGACCGCGGACAGGATGCCGAGCGTGGCGGCGAGCAGCTTCCTCACGTCGGCGGCGGGGCGGGCGCGGTCATCGACGCGACCATATCGCCGTTAACGCGTCAATTTTCCACAAAACCGGCATCCGCTGCCGGGCTCAGCCGTGGTCAGGTGCGCGCACCACCGAGCCGCGCCCCGGCGTCGGACGTCCGGTCGGGGTCAGGCGTTCGGGTAGAGGTTCTGCAGGCGTACCTGGCCGCGGGCCACCAGCCGGCCATCCGCGTCGGTGATCTCCACCTGCCAGAGCTGCTGGCTGCGTCCCCGGTGCACCGGGGTGCCCACCGCGGTCAACTCGCCGTCGCGCACCGCCCGCAGGAAGTCCGTCTGGTTGGACACGCCGACGACCTGCCCCCGGTCACCCAGCCAGACACCGCCGCCCACACTGGCCGCCGTCTCCACCACCGCGCAGTAGACCCCGCCGTGCTGGAGCCCGTACGGCTGGTGCAACTCCGGGCGTACCCGCCAGCGAATCGTCACCCGGTCACCGCTGATCTCGGTGAACTCCAGCCCGAGCAGTCCGGCGAAGCCGCTCGACACGTCCGGGAACTCCACGGCAGCCTCCTCGATCTTGGCGTCGTCAGCGTAACCGGAGCGTCGGCACGGGCTGACCCGGTAGGGCCGAACCCGGCCGATGGGGGAGAATCGGTGACCGTGACCGAGAGCAGCCCCCCGCCGCCCCGGCGGGACTCCCTGACCGATGACCTGCGGTGGCGCGGCCTGATCCAGGACTCCACCGACCCCGACGAGCTGCGCGGGCTGCTCGACGGCAGCGGGGCCGCGTTCTATGTCGGCTTCGACCCGACCGCGCCGAGCCTGCACGCCGGCCACCTCATGCAGGTCACCACCGCCCGCCGTCTCCAGCTCGCCGGGCACCGACCGCTCCTGCTGGTCGGCGGCGCGACCGGGCAGATCGGTGACCCGAAGGAGAGCGCGGAGCGGACGCTCAACGCCCCCGAGGTGGTGGCCGGATGGGTGAGCCGCATCCGCGACCAGCTCGCCCCGTTCGTCTCGTACTCCGGGGACAACGCCGCCGAACTGGTCAACAACCTGGACTGGACCGGCGAGATGTCGGTGGTCGAGTTCCTCCGCGACGTCGGCAAGCACTTCCCGGTCAACAAGATGCTGGCTCGCGAGGTGGTGCGGGCCCGGCTGGAGAGCGGGATCAGCTTCACCGAGTTCAGCTACCAACTCCTGCAGGCCAACGACTTCTTCGAGCTGCACCGCCGGCACGGCTGCCAGCTCCAGTTCGGCGGCTCGGACCAGTGGGGCAACATCACCGCGGGCGTGGACTACGTACGCCGTCGCGGGCTCGGCCCGGTCCAGGCCTTCACCACTCCACTGGTCACCAGGTCGGACGGCACGAAGTTCGGCAAGACCGAGGGCGGCGCGGTCTGGCTCGACCCGGAGATGACCAGCCCGTACGCCTTCTACCAGTTCTGGATCAACGTCGACGACCGGGACATCGGCCGTTACCTGCGCTACTTCAGCTTCCGCTCCCGGGAGGAGCTGGAGGCGTTGGAGATGGAGAGTGCGGAGCGCCCGGCGGGTCGGGCGGCACAACGGGCCCTGGCCGAGGAGTTGACCAACCTGGTCCACGGCGAACGCGAGATGGCGCAGGTGGTCGCCGCCAGCCAGGCGTTGTTCGGGCGGGGCTCGCTGGCCGACCTGACGCCGGTGACGCTGCGCGCCGCGCTCGCCGAGGCCGGCCTGGTACGCCTCGACCACCTACCGGACGTGGCCACCCTGCTCAAGGAGTCCGGCCTGGTGCCGAGCATGAAGGAGGCCCGTCGGGTGATCACCGAGGGTGGTGCCTACCTCAACAACGAGCGGGTGACCGAGGTCGACGCCGTACCCACGGCGCAGGACCTGTTGCACGGGCGGTACCTGGTGCTGCGACGGGGCAAGCGCTCGTTCGCCGGCGTCGAAGTGGCGAGCTGAGCGCGGTGTGACGCGGGACGCGTCCGGCGGATTTGACGATCAATCCGTCGGGCGCGTAACTTTCTCTCTGTCAGCGCGGAACGGACGAAACGGTCGAAAGACCTAAGGCCGGGGTGCTGGTCAACCCCTCGAGTGCGGTGGATACACTCATCGAGACCGAGGCCGGGTGGTGCACCCCGATTCGCCGCGAGGCGGATTTGGCGAGGCGGAACCGACCGGGTAGGGTTGACGACCGGCAGGGAACCGGGCGAGCTAGCGGGAAACCGCAAGCGGCCGGCCTGCCAAAGCCACGAGACGAGCGGCGATAGCCGAACGGATCTGTGGTGCCCGACAAAAGGGTGGAAGCGCGACAAACCAGCGGAAGCGGGTTTGACACGGTTGAAACCAGCGGGTAACGTAGTAAAAGTGCCCGCCGCGAGGTGGGTGCGGGTGATGCCCCGGAGGGGTGCCTGCTGGTGTGGGTGTTCTGATGGTGTGTGGTTGTTCTTTGAGAACTCAACAGGGTGCTTGATAAGCCAGTGCCAAATTGTTTTATGATACCCCGTGCTGGCCAAGCTTTTGCTTGGTTGGTGGGGATTCCTTTGGCAACAACATTTT
>NZ_SISL01000294.1:0-7637 GCF_004307965.1 Verrucosispora sp. SN26_14.1
CTCCCGAGCGGCTGCTCGCGGCGGCGGCGCAGGCGCGAGGTCGGCAGCGCGATCCGTGGCCGGAGCGGGACGTGGCGGTGTTGGCGCTGGCGTTGTGTGCCGGGCTGCGGTTGTCGGAGCTGCTGGCGTTGCGGGTCGGTTCGCTGGCGGGTCGGCCGGGTGAGCGCCGGCTGGAGGTGGCCGGTAAGGGTGGGCGGCCTCGGGTGTTGCCGGTGGAGCCGGATCTGGACGCGCTGCTGGCGGACTATCTGGACAGTCGGGTGCGGCGGTTCGGTGCGCGGTCGGTGCGGCCGGGGTCGCCGCTGCTGGTGGATCGGGAGGGTGAGGCGTTGCGGCGGGGTGGTCTGCAGTATCTGGTGGAGTCCTGTTACCGGCGTGCGGGGATCGGTGACCGGGTGCCGCGTGGGGCGCGGTTGCACGCGTTGCGGCACACGTTCGCGACGCGGTTGGCCGAGGACGGGGCGGGTGCGGCGGAGATCATGCGGTTGTTGGGGCATGCGTCGTTGGCGTCGTCGCAGACGTACATCGAGGTGACGTCGGGGCAGCAGCGGGAGGCGGCGCGGGTGAATCGCACGTACCGGGCGTTGGTGGGGTTGGTGCGGTCTCAGGCGGGGTGAGCGTCGAGGACTGCCGGGAGGACGGCGGCGATGGCGGCGGTGGGGTCGAAGTCGGGGTCGGGGTTGGCGAGTTGGTTGTTGAGGAGGCCGTCGAGGAGGGCGAGCAGGAGCCGTAGGGCGGTGGTGGGGTGGCGGGCGCCGAGTGCGGCGAGCAGGGGTGTGGCCCAGGCGGCGAGGTCGTGTTGGCGTTGGGCGATCTGGTGTTGCAGGGCGGGGTGGTGGGCGGCTTCGGCGAAGATCGCGAGGCGGGCGAGGGTGAGGGCGCGGTGGGTGGTGGTGAGGTCGTGGGCGAGGGCGCCGAGGGCGGTGGTGAAGGTGTCGGGGTCGATGTGGTCGAGGGTGCCGGCGAGGTGGTTCCAACCGGTGGTTTCGAGGTCGAGGATGCGGGTGAGGACGCCGGCGATGAGGGCTTCGCGGGTGCGGTAGCGGTTGGAGGTGGAGCCGGTGGGGAGTTCGGCCTGGTCGTCGACGGCGCGGTGGGTGAGATGGCGGGGGCCGCGGGTGCCGAGGACGGCGATGGCGGCGTCGAGGAGGCGTTGTTGGCGGGCGTCCACGGAGGTGAGACTACAGCAGTAGTGGCTGCGACTACATCTGTAGTACGGTCGGTTGATGCGAGGATCAGCGGCTGTCATCGGAGGCGGCGTGGGTGGGCTGGCGGTGGCGGTGGGACTGCTGCGCGCCGGGTGGACGGTGACGGTGTTCGAGCGGGCGGCGGGGCTGCCCGGGACGGGTACCGGGTTGGGGATCTGGCCGTCGGCGTTGCGGGCGTTGGATCGGCTCGGTGTGGGTGCGCTCGCGCGGGAACGGGGTCGGGAGCAGCCGGACGGGGCGATGCGTCGCCCGGACGGGACGGTGATCGCCCGGTTGGACGTGGGGCGGATCCGTCGGCGGCACGGTGAGGGGGTGCTGCTGCTGTCCCGGCCGGCGTTGCTGGGTCTGTTGGCGGAGGCGTTGCCGGCGGGCACGGTGCGTTTCGGCGTGCCGGTGGCGGGTCCGGCGGAGCTGGGTGACGGGTACGACGTGGTGGTGGGCGCGGACGGGATCCGCAGCGCGACCCGGGTGGCGATGTTCGGTGATCGGTTCCCGCTGCGGTACTCGGGGGTGACGGCGTGGCGTGGCACGGTGCCGTTGGAGGTGGCCTCCGGTGGGGAGACGTGGGGTCCGGGGCGCAAGTTCGGGGTGACGCCGCAGGGTCCCGGGGTGGCGAACTGGTACGCGGCGGTGGCGGCGCCGGAGGGTTTCCGGCCGCCGGAGGGTGATCTGGCGGCGTTGCGGGGGTGGTTCGGTGACTGGCACGACCCGGTGCCGGCGGTGCTGGATCGCGTCGACGTGGCCGGGATGTTGCATCACGACGTGCACTATCTGTCGCCGGTGCCGACGTACGTGCGGGGGCGGTGGGTGTTGCTGGGCGACGCGGCGCACGCGATGACGCCGGATCTGGGGCAGGGTGCCTGTCAGGCGTTGATCGACGCGGTGGCGTTGTCGGAGGCGTTGGAGGTGGAGTCGGACGTGTCGGCGGCGTTGGCCCGCTACGACGGGGTGCGGCGGGTGCCGACGCAGCGGATGGCGGCGATGGCGGTGCGGGCGGGACGGTTGGCGCAGGTGCGGCGGTTCACCGGGGTGCGGGACGTGGCGTTGCGGTGGGCGTTGGCGTTCGGTCCCCCGGGCTGACGGTGGTGGTCGCGGCGTCGGGTGTGGAAGGCTGCGGGTGACGCGACTGGCGGCACCGGGGATGGATCGGACCATCGGGGAGCTCGTCGTGGGGGTCGTCCGCCTGGGCCTCCACGATCGAGGTGAGCCATGTCCACGACGTCGACGACGGCCCGGTTGTTGCCTGGTGGGCCGGTGGCGGAGCAGGTTCTGGTCGAGGTGGCCGAGGGTGTGGCGGCGTTGCGGGCGGCCGGGGTGACTCCGGCGTTGGCGACGGTGCTGGTGGGTGACGACGAGGCGAGCGCCGGCTACATCCGGATCAAGCAGCGGCAGGCGGCGGAGTTGGGCTTCGCGTCGCCGCACGTGCGGTTGCCGGGGTCGGCGTCGCAGGCGGATCTGCATGCGGTGGTGGCGGATCTGAACGCGGACCGGGGTGTGCACGGGGTGGTGGTGCAGCATCCGGTGCCGGGTGGGTTGGACTACGACCGGGCGTTGCAGATGCTGGACCCGGAGAAGGACGTGGACGGGATGCATCCGGTGAACGTGGGGCGGTTGGCGCTCGGGCTGCCGGGGCCGGTGCCGTGTACGCCGGCGGGTGTGGAGGCGTTGTTGGCGTTCCACGGGGTGCCGGTGGCGGGTCGGGAGGTGGTGGTGTTGGGGCGCGGGGCGACGTTGGGGCGTCCGTTGGCGCTGTTGTTGGCGCAGAAGCGGCCGACGGCGAACGCGGCGGTGACGGTGGTGCACACGGGGGTGCCGGACTGGCCTCGGTATACGCGGCGGGCGGAGATCCTGGTGGCGGCGGCGGGGGTGCCGGGGATCGTGCGGCCGGATCATGTGCGGCCGGGTGCGGTGGTGGTGGGTGGTGGTGGGTGGTGGGGTGCGGTATGCGGGGCGCCGGTTGTTGCCGGATGTGGATCCGTCGTGTGGGCGGGTGGCGGGGGCGATCACGCCGCGGGTCGGTGGGGTGGGTCCGGTGACGGTGGCGATGCTGTTCCGTAACGCGGTGCGGGCGGCGGCGAGGTCAGCCGAGGTCGACCAGGAGGGGTCGGTGGTCGGAGATGGTGGCCAGCGGGGTCCGCACGGCGGTGACCGGTGGTAGGCGGTGCAGGTCCTGTCGGTCGGCGAGGATGTGGTCGAGTTGGACGCGGGGTTGCCCGGCGGGGTAGGTGGGGCGGCGGCCCAGGGGGTGCCAGCGGGACACCAGGCGGGTGGCCCAGGTGGGCAGGTTGAGGTCGCCGAGCAGGATGCGGGGTGCGGGCAGGGCGCGTAGGACGCGGACGGCCTGGCGGAGTTGGCGGATGTTCCAGCCGGGCACGAAGGACAGGTGGGTGGCGGCGACGGTGAGGGGCCCGTGCGGGGTGTCCAGGACGGCGGCGAGGACGACGCGGGGTTCGTCGTGCAGCAGGATGAGGCCGCCGCGGGGGCCGGGTGCGTAGACCGGGGACCGTACGGGTGCCGGGCGTAGGCGGGTGACGTGCCAGCTGCTGACGGGGTGGCGGGAGATCAGGCCGACGCCGTAGCAGGGTTCGCCGTGGCCGTCGTCGTCGTGGGTGAGGGGGCGGAACGCTTCGCCGGGGGTGCCGACGACGGCGGCGGCGAAGCGGTGTTCGGTGGCGCCGAGGGCCTGGGCGGCGATGGCGGTGAGGTCGTGGTTGCCGCTGCGGGACTGGTCGCGGTCGACTTCCTGGAGGGCGAGGACGTCGGCGTCGAGGGCGGTGACGGCGGCGGCGAGGCGGGCGGGGTCGACGAGGCCGTCGGTCAGGGACCGGCCGTGCAGCAGGTTGAACGTGGCCAGGCGCACCGTGTCACCTTATCGACGCCGTGGCACAGTTGCCCGATGCTGCGGGTGTTGTTCTGTTCGGTGCTGGTGTTCGTGGCGGTGGGTGCGGTCGGGGTGTGGTTGCGGCGGCGTCGGGGCCGGTGAGGCTGGCCACAGGTGGCGGCGTCGGTCGTCTCGGGGTGGGAAGAATGCCGCCGTGGATCTGGATCCGTCGACTGTCGCGCTGCTGCTGACCGCTGCCGTGTTGGCCGGTTGGGTGGACGCGGTGGTGGGTGGCGGCGGGTTGTTGTTGTTGCCGGCGTTGTTGGTGGCGGCGCCGGGGATGCCGCCGGCGACGGCGTTGGGCACGAACAAGTTGGCGGCGATCGCGGGGACGTCGGCGGCGGCGGTGACGTATGCGCGGCGTACTCGTGTCGACTGGGCGGTGGTGGGGCCGGCGGCGGGTCTGGCGGTGTTGTGCGCGGGGGTGGGTGCGGCGTTGGCGGGGGCGGTGCCGCCGTCGGCGTACCGGCCGGTGGTGTTGGTGGTGTTGGTGGCGGTGGCGGTGTTCGTGGTGGCGCGGCCGAGGTTGGGGGTGTCGGCGTCGCCGGGTCGGCGTACCCGGGTGCGGGTCGTGGTGGCGGTGCTGGTGGCGGGGGTGGGTATCGCATTGTACGACGGGTTGATCGGGCCGGGTACGGGCACGTTCCTGGTGGTGGCGTTCACGGCCCTGGTGGGGGCGGATTTTCTGCACGGGTCGGCGATGGCGAAGGTGGTGAACGCGGGGACGAACGCGGGGGCGTTGGCGGTGTTCGCGGTGACGGGGCATGTGTGGTGGCTGTTGGGTGCGGCGATGGCGGTGTGCAACGTCGTGGGCGCGATGGTGGGTGCGCGGATGGCGTTGCGGCGGGGTGCGGGGTTCGTGCGGGGGGTGTTGTTGCTGGTGGTGGTGGCGTTGGTGGCGAAGTTGGGCTACGACCAGTGGCGGGCGGGGTGAGCGGCGCGACGCGGCGCGTGTGATCATCGGCGGGTGTCGGTGCGCGCGGAACACGACCGTGCCGTCCTGGCGGGTCTGTTGGGGCGGGATCCTCGGCTGCACGCGTACGAGTTGGGTGATCTGGACGATTTCTTCTGGCCGTACACGTCGTGGTTTCGGCGTGGGGACGCGGTGGTGTTGCTGTATCACGGTGCGGTGTCGCCGACGTTGGTGGCGTTGACGCGGCCGGGCGGGGTGGCGGCGGTGTCGGCGTTGCTGGGTGAGGTGGTGCCGGTGTTGCCGGCCCGGTTGGAGGCGCACCTGTCCCCCGGTGTGGAGGTGGCGTTGGCGGGGGCGTTCGAGGTGACGTCGTCGGGGACGCATCTGAAGATGGCGTGGACGGATCCTTCACGCGCGGTGGGGGTGTCGCCGGCGGGGGTGGTGTTGGGGCGGGCGGATCTGCCTCGGCTGCGGGAGTTGTACGCGGTCGCGTATCCGGGGAACTGGTTCGACGCGCGGATGGTGGACACCGGCCGGTACGTGGGGGTCAGTGACGGTGAGCTGTTGGTGGCGGTGGCGGGGGTGCATGTCTTCTCCCCCACGTATCGGGTCGCGGCGATCGGGAACGTGACGACGCGGCCGGGGTGGCGGGGTCGGGGGTTGGCGGCGGCGGTGGTGACGCGGCTGTGCGAGGTGTTGCGGGCCGACGTGGACCATGTGACGTTGAACGTGAAGGCCGACAACGGGGCGGCGGTGCGGTTGTACGGGCGGTTGGGGTTCACCCGGGTGGCCGAGTACGGCGAGTTCCGGCTGCGCGCCGGTGGCCGCTGATTGTCGGTGGCGGTGGTGCCCGGTGGCCGGGATGATGACGCGCGTGTCTCAGGTGATTCTGCGTTCCGCGCGGTTGGTGTTGGCGCCGTTGGCGGATGTGCATCTGCCTGATGAGGTGGCGTTGGACGCCGACGCGGAGGTGATGCGGTTCCTGGGGCCGGTGCGGTCGGCGGCGGAGGTGGCGCGGTGGCACCGGGAGCGGTTGGCGGTGGCGCGGCGGTCGCCGGGGTTGGGGTTCTGGGCGGGGTCGGTGGACGGTGAGTTCGTCGGGTGGTGGCTGTTGGAGCCGCCGTCGCGGGCCGATCAGGGGCCGGTGGTGGGTCAGGCCGAGTTGGGGTATCGGTTGGCGCGGCGGTTCTGGCGTCGGGGTCTGGCGTCGGAGGGGGCCCGGGAGTTGATTCGGTACGGTTTCGCCGACCTGGGGTTGTCGCGGATCTTCGCCGAGACGATGGCGGTCAACGTGGGGTCGCGGGCGACGATGGCGGCGGTGGGGATGCGTCACGTGCGGACGTTGCACCTGCCGTGGCCGGATCCGTTGCCGGGTGCGCAGGCCGGTGAGGTGGAGTATGCGATCACCCGGGACGAGTGGGTGGCGGGTGGGTCAGGCGCGGCGGGGTGAGTCGAAGCGGCCGGCGCGGATCTCCCGGAGGGCGCGGCGGCGGACGTCGCCGCGCAGGGTGTCGACGTAGAGGCGGCCGGCGAGGTGGTCGGTCTCGTGTTGCAGGGCGCGGGCGAGGAATCCGCTGCCGGCGATGGTGAGGGGTTCGCCGTGCTGGTCGTAGCCGTGTGCGGTGGCGTGCAGGGCGCGGGGGGTCGGGAAGTACAGGCCGGGGATGGACAGGCAGCCCTCGTCGTCGTCCTGTAGGTCGTCGGAGAGTTCGAGGGTGGGGTTGATCATGTGGCCGCGGTGGCCGTCGGCGTCGTAGACGAACACCTGGGCGTTGACGCCGATCTGGGGTGCGGCGACGCCGGCGCGGCCGGGTGCGCCGAGCAGGGTGTCCATCAGGTCGGTGACCAGGGCGCGTAGGTCGGCGTCGAAGCTGGTGACGGGTTCGCTGGGGGTGCGTAGCACCGGGTCGCCGATGATTCGGATGTCCCGCATGGTCATGTCGGCAAGGTTATCGGTCGGTGGTGCCGGTGGTGGGGCGGCCGGGGCGGTCGGGTCGGGGCGGGTCGAGGGTGGCGCGGACCGGGGCGGTCTTGGCGGCGGCTTCGGCGACTTCGGCGTGCGGGTCGCTGTCCCAGGTGATGCCGCCGCCGGCCCATACGTGCAGGGCGTGGCGGTCGGTGGCGGCGGTGCGGATGGTCAGGCCGAGGTCGAGGTGGTCGGGGCCGATCCAGCCGAGGGCGCCCATGCCGGCGCCGCGGCCGACGGGTTCGAGGGCGGCGATGTGGTGCAGGGCGGCGAGTTTGGGGGCGCCGGTGACGGAGCCGCCGGGGCAGACGGCGCGGAGCAGGTCGGCCAGGCCGAGTCCGTCGGCGACGTCGGCGCGGACGGTGGATTCGGCCTGCCACAGGTCGCACCAGCGGCGTACGGCGAACAGGTCGTCGACGCGGACGGTGCCGGTGCGGGCGACGCGGGCCAGGTCGTTGCGTTCCAGGTCGACGATCATGATGTGTTCGGCGCGTTCCTTGGCGGAGGTGAGCAGGTCGGCGCGGCCGGCGGCGGTGGCGGGGCGGGTGCCTTTGATGGGGCGGGTGGTCAGGGTGCCGGCGCGGACCTCGACGAGGGTTTCGGGGCTGGCGCAGCCGATGGCCCAGCCGTCGCCGGTGAGGACGCCGCCGTAGCGGGCGCCGGGGAGGC
>NZ_SISL01000295.1:0-7616 GCF_004307965.1 Verrucosispora sp. SN26_14.1
GCGGCGGTGCGCCCGAGGATGCCGGTCACCGCCGTGGCGGCGGCGGCCACCAGGAGGAGGGCCGCGAGCAGCACAGGCCCGAAGAACGATCTACGCCTGGACATCGTGTTACTCCATTCCGCGTCGCGTGGACGCGCGGGCGGCGCGGGGGCGCCGTGGTGGTGGGTACGGCCGGGATGCCCATCAACCGGCCTGGTGCCGTGCGCTCGGCCGCGCCGATTCACGAACGCGGCCGAGCGTTGGCGCGTGCCCCTCACTCCCGTAGGGACGGTAACCTGTGAGCGATAACATAGCAAGGAGTCGATGGCAACCTGCGGAACCGCCCCGCCGGGTGCGGCCGGCCGGTGCGTCATGCCCACCAGTCGGATCAGCGGCCGGTGGTTGTCGGGGCCGAGGCGCGCAGACCGTCCAGGGCGAAGTCGAGCGCGGCCTCGAGATGGTCGATCCTGCCGGTGGAGAGCATCAGCAGCACGCCGCCCTGGATGCTGGCCAGCAGTGCCGACCCGACCCGGTCGGCGTCCAACCCGGCGGCGATCTGGCCGGTCGCCTGCATCTGCCGGACGCCGGCCGTGATCCGCGCCTGCCAGCGGGTCATCAGCCCGGCGACCACCGCCTGTGAGCCGGGGCCACGCCGACCGGTCGGCCCGAGCAGGGTACTGAGCGGACAGGACATGCCCTGGGCGCGGTAGCGCGCGACGAGCAGGTCACGCCACTCCTGCCAGGCCGGCCAGGTGGTCAGGTCGCTGAGCGCCGGCTCCTGGTCGGCGAGCACCTGGTCTGCCTCGTGCTGGGCGACGGCGAGCAGCAGTTCCTCCCGGCCGTCCGGGAAGTAGTGGAAGATCTGCCCCTTGCTGGTGCCGGTGCGCCCCATGACGTCGTCGAGGCGTACCTCGTCGACGCCACGCTCGCGCACCTCGGCGGCGGCACCGGCGACGATGCGGGCGCGGGTCTGCTCGCCCTTGCGGGTCAGCGCACGCGGCAACTCGTCCTCCCGAGGTCAGGCGGCTACCGGGCCATTGAACACCGGCGGCGCGTAGCCGGTCGGCTTGTCGCCGATGCCGAGGCCGGGACTGACGATCCAGGACTGGTACGCCGGGGTGAACATCGAGTACGGGGCGGCGAGCGGCCGGGCGCTGGCGGCGTCGAGCCGGTCGCGCAGTTCGCCGGGGATCTCGAAGTCGAGGGCCGCGAGGTTGCCGTCGAGTTGGTCGGCGCTGCTCGCGCCGACGACCACGGAACCCACGGCCGGTTGGGTGATCGCCCAGTTGAGGGCGACCTGCGCCATGGGCCGGTCCAGTTCACCGGCCACGTTCTGCAGGGTCTCCACCACGCGCCACTCGGCGTCGCCGACCGGCCGGGTTCCGTCGCCGAGGCGTCCCGCCCCGGACAGGCCGTCGCCGGTTCGGCGGTACTTGCCGGTCAGCAGGCCGCCGCCGAGCGGGCTCCACGCGGTCAGGCCCAGCCCCAGCGTCTGGGCCATCGGCACGAACTCGGGTTCGATGTCCCGCGCCACCAGCGAGTACGGCAGTTGCACGGTGACCATCGGGGTCATCGCGTGCGCCTCGGCGACGCTCTGCGCCCGGGCGGCGTACCAGGCAGGCACGTCGGAGAGACCGGCGTAGCGGATCTTGCCGGCGCGGACCAGGTCGTCGAAGGTCCGGACCACCTCCTCGACCGGGGTGATCCGGTCCCAGGTGTGCAGCAGGTACAGGTCGAGGTAGTCGGTGCCGAGCCGGCGCAACGACTCCTCCACGGCACGGATCATGTGCTTGCGGCCGTTGCCGCTGGCGTTGGGGTCGGTGGGGTCGACCGTGTTGGTGAACTTGCTGGTCAGCACCAGCCGGTCGCGGACCTTCGCGGAGTCGATCAGCCGGCCGAGGATCCGCTCGCTCTCCCCCGCCGTGTAGAAGTCCGCCGTGTCGATCAGGTTGCCGCCGGACTCCAGGTAGCGCCGGAAGATCGGCTCTGCCTGCGCCTCGGTGCGGCCGTACGCGGCGTGGAAGCCGCCGGTGCCGAAGTTCATCGTGCCCAGCGCCAGTCGACTCACCCGCAGCCCGGACCGGCCGAGCAGGTAGTAGTGATTCATGGCGTCACTGTGACGCGGCAAAATTGGACCGACAAGTCCAGAACTCCCGGCCCGCCCGGAGGGCCGCGACCCGCGCCGCACCGGGCAGTCGCGCGGCACCTCTCGGGCACCTCGGGTGGCGGACCGACCCCGTCTGTCACCCGCGACCCACCTCGGTACCAATCCGTAACATCCACAGACTTATATGTCAGCCCGCGCGCCGCTAGCCTCCTGACATCGAAGATCATCCACGACGGGTGGTCTGCTTCCAAGGAGGCTCCGTGTCACAAGCACGCCTACCTCGCCGGCGTCGTGCCGTACTCGCCGCCGGCATCACCGCGACCGCCGTCGTCACCAGCCTGCTCGCACTGCCGCAACCCGCGATGGCTGCGGGCGGGCCGTACCGGGCCACCGCCGTACCGGTCACCACCCCGCAGGCCGCCGGAGACGTCGCGGTGATCCCCGGCGCGTACGTCGTCACGATGAAGCCCGGCGCCGACGCCACCGTGCCGGCCCGCGCGCTCAAGGCCGCCCCCTCCGCCTACTTCAGCCGGGCGGTGAACGGCTTCGCGTCCCGCCTCACCGCCGCGCAGATCGCCGAGCTGGCGCACAACGCCAACGTGCTCAGCATCGAGCGGGACGTGCTCCAGTACGACGTGGTCGACGCCACCCAGACCAACCCGCCGGCCTGGGGCATCGACCGGATCGACCAGACCACCCTGCCGCTGTCGCGCAGCTACACCTACAACTCGACCGGCACCGGCGTGCACGCGTACGTGATCGACAGCGGCATCCAGGCCAACCACCCGGACTTCGGCGGGCGCGCCCAGTTCGCCTACAACGCCATCGACACCAACAACACCGACTGCAACGGCCACGGCACGCACGTCGCCGGCACCATCGGCGGGGCCAGCCACGGCGTCGCCAAGAACGTCCGGTTGTACGGCGTGAAGTGGCTCAACTGCTCCGGCGGCGGCACGCTGTCGGCCGCCGTCGGTGCGGTGGACTGGGTCACCCGCAACGCCAACAAGCCGGCGGTGGCCAACGCCTCCTGGAACTACACCTACAGCGCCAGCCTGGCGACCGCGCTGACGAACATGATGAACAGCGGCGTGTTCCTCGCCGCCTCGGCCGGCAACACCGGTGGCAACTCGTGTGACCGGCTGCCGCGCAACCTGACCGCCGCGCTGGTGGTCGCCGCCACCACCAACACCGACGCGCGGGCCAGTTACTCCTCCGTCGGCTCCTGCGTGGACATCTACGCCCCCGGCTCGGGCATCCTCTCGACGTACCCCACCTCGACGACCGCCTCGCTGAACGGCACCTCGATGGCGACGCCGCACGCCGCCGGGGTGGCCGCCCTCTGGAAGGCGACCAACGGCGACGCGAGCCAGGCCACGGTGCACAACTGGATCGTGGCCAACGGCACCAGCGGCGTGGTCACCGGCAGCCTCTCCGGCACCCCGAACCTCCTGCTGAACAAGAAGAACCTGTAACCGGAGACCGGGTGTCCCCGCCGCTCCCCCGGCAGGGACACCCGGCCTCTCCGCACCCGCGCGCTCGGACTCGACGGCCCGCCGCTGTCGGGCCGGGCCCCCGCCCGACTAGCGGATCTCGGTCACGTGGGCGCAGGCGAACGGCAGCGACACCGAGACAGCCCCACCCCGGCTCTCGTCGGCCAGGCCGGCGATCTCGACAGTGCCGGCGGGCTGGTCGGCAGTCCCGTCGCGTACCGTCACCTCGGCCCGGAACGAGTCACCGGCGACGAGTTGACTCAGCCCGGCCGGGCGGCGGTTCGGTTCGGCGTACACGGCCGACATACTGGTCAGATAGCGCCCGGAGTGGCGCAGCAGGACCAGGGTGAGCGCGGAGGTGTCGTCGTCCACCTGATACCGGTCGCCGGACCGGGTCAGCACGAACTGGCCCTGACCGCCCACCTTCGCCTCGGTGTCGAAATAGAGGCTCACGGTCAGCGCGCCGTCGGCCTTGGAGCGGTAGCACCGGGTCGTCGCCACCCAGCCCGGTGACGCCCCGGGCAACCCCCGACCCTCGATGCCGATCTCCCCCCGGGTCACCTCGGCCACGGTGGCCGTGCAGGTGGGGTCGCCCTCCAGGCCGGCGAAGACCAGCCGGTCGCCCCGGCGCAGCAGGTCACCCGCGACCCCGCCGAAGCCGGCCAGCAGGGCCACCTCGGCGCCGCCCAGGGTGCCGAAGGTGAGCCGGT
Source organism: Verrucosispora sp. SN26_14.1 (assembly GCF_004307965.1). NCBI lineage: Bacteria > Bacillati > Actinomycetota > Actinomycetes > Micromonosporales > Micromonosporaceae > Micromonospora > Verrucosispora sp. SN26_14.1. The sequence goes on from NZ_SISL01000295.1 coordinate 4,290, forward strand.
CGACCCGGTGCCACTGACCGGCCGCGAGCATCGCGGACAGGTCCCGGCACCGACGCCCGCTGGCCAGCGTGATCCGGGTGTCGGACGACTCGACCGGCACCACGTCGGCGGCGAGGTACAGCCCGGGGAAGGCGGTCGGTGTCGCGCCGTCGTTGGTCGCACCGACGCCACCACCCGGCCGACCCTCGGGGGCCGTGTCCGGGGTGGACCCGCCGCCGGTGCAGGCGGTCAGCGCCAGCACCACGGCCAGGCCGAGCGTCACCGCCCCGGTGCGCCACCGGTCACGTCTCGTCATGGAAGTACCTCACCTCGGGGCATCGCGGGTCGGTGGTCACCCGGACCACCGGCCAGGAGAGCCTGCTGAACGGGAACGAACTGCCGGCGAGCAGGATCTCGACGTCGCCGACCGGCCGGCCGACCCGGTAGTCCGCGAGTATCTCGGCCCGGGTGTTCAGGAACGGATAGAACCGCAGGACGCCGTCGAGGAACTGGTTGCCACCCTCGCCCTTCATGATGAAGAACGGTTCCGGACCACCCTGGTTGTTGGGCGTGACGCTGATCCTGTTGGCCTTGCCGGCGAAGCCCTTCGGGACGTGCACCCCGGTCGCCGCGCCGGCCATCTGCAACAGTTGGCCGCTCTGCGCGCCGCTGTAGCCGGCGGTGCCGGTGAACGGTCCGGCGAGCCCGGCGCAGCTGACCAGGTCGACGTAGACCTTGGGCAGCTTCGCGAGGATCAGGTTGACCTCGCCCGCGCCCTGGGCCAGCACGATGTCGGACCCGTGGTAGGTGACCTCGATGGTGATCTGCTGTGCCGGCAGGCCCGCCTTGACCAGGACGTCCCGGAGCAGGTCGAAGTTCTTGCCCACGCCGAAGCCGACCGGGTTGCTGAGCAGTCCGTAGACGTCGCCCAGCTCGAACGGGAGGCTCTCCTTGTCCAGCGAGGCGATGTAGGTGGCCTGGCCGGTCAGCTTCTCGCCCTCGCCGCTCGGATCCTCGACCGGCGGCTTGAGTTCCAGAGTGGCCACGCCGTCGGCGCCGGTCTTGGCGCCCCGTTGTGACTTCACACTGTCCGCCGAGACCGCCTTCAGCAGTTGGGTGCCGCCCTCCTGGATGGTGCCGACCTGCGGTTGGATAGTGCTGAACCGGACGGTGAAGTCCTTCAGCGGTCCGCTCCTGGGCACCGAGACCCCGGCCAACGCGTAGCAGTCGATCTTTTCGAGCGCCGTCTCCAGGTCGAAGGTCGCGGTCGCGGTCAGCAGGACGTGTTCGGCCCGGCTGCCCGCCGTGTGCTTGAAGTGCGTGCTGGTCTTGTCGGCGCTCAGCGAGAGGCGGGCGCCCAGCAGCAACAGGATCGCGCTCGCCGCCGCCGCCGACTTGCCCCACACCTCGTCCGCCTTGCCCACCCGGTCCTGTGCCTCGTCGGAGAGGAACTTGACCAGGTTGTCCTTCAGATAGCCCTTGACCGAGTCGACGATCCCCTTGGCCACCGGGTCCTGCGGCGACCCGAACCGCCGGGTGAGCGCCTTGCACGGCCCGTCCGAGGCGTACGCGACCCCGCCGCCGACCAACCGGTCGAACGCGCCGAGCCGGGCCGCCGCCCGGGGCTGGGCATCGTCGACCACCTCGACCAGACGGCTGGTGGCGTGCCCGAGCAGCAGGACCGTCTGCAACGGGTCCAGGTACGCCGTGTCCGGGTCGGCCCCGGCGAACAGCACCTGCTGCCGGTGCCCCGACAGGGCCCGTACGCCGGCTGCCGCGGTGACGAAGATCGGATGGTGGTCCGGTTCCCGGGCCCAGCCGGCGACGGCGGTGGTGACCTCTGCGAAGGTCATCTTCTTCCGGGTCAGCCCGACCGCGTCCAGCAGCTCGGCGAACTGGTCCACCGTGTACCGGTCCCCCGCCCGGGTGGCGGCGGCCAGCAGCGGCAGCAGCTCGGCGTAGACCGGTGCGTCGTGCAGCGCCACCTGGTCGGGCATCGCCACCACCGGCCCGCGTACCGACACGATCGGGTGGCCGGCGCGGCGCAGCAGTTCGGCGGTGGCCGCCGCCGACCGGGTCGGGTCCCCGGCATGGATCTCGGTGACCAGACGTTCGGCCGCCTCCACCGGATCGGCCGGCAACGTGGCGGCGACCGCTTCGAGGGCGGGACGGTCGACCCCGCCCGACGGCGGTGGATCGTCACGGTCGGCGGTGCAGGCGGAGGCGACGAGCGCCAGACAGAGCAGCGCGATCACCGGTGGTCGCCACCGGAGGCGGGTGACGCCGCGTGGCGCGGGGACACCTCGTGCCCGGCAGGAGGTGCGTGTCATCGGTGTGGGTCCTTTCCCGGCGGGGCGGTGGGGCACCGGGCAGTGCCACCCCCGGCATCAGACCGGCAGGCCGATCCCGGTCACCAGGGACCGATGTCCCGGCCGGTCGGGAACCTCACGCGCCGGTGGGCCGCGACGCCCCATGCGGTCCGGGTCGGCCCGGCGGCAGGGTGCGAGGTGACGCACCCTGTGCCCGAGAAGGAGACCACCATGTATCCCGTCACCACGTCGGAGAACCCGCCGAGCGGTCCCCCGCCGGCACCCGTACGCCCGCCGCGCGCCTGGGCGCTGACCGGCGCCCTCGGCGGCCTGGTCGGCCTGGTCGGCATCTTCACCACCGCGAGCCTGACCGCCCCCGCCGAGCAGTACCGCGCCGACAACGCCGGCTACGTCGCCGCCCTGGCCGACCGCGCCGGGTACGTCTGGGCCCACCAGGTGGTGACCGTGGTCGCCATCGTCTGCCTGGCGGTCTTCGCGGCCGGGCTGCGGCGCTACCTGGGGGCGCAGGAGCCGGCCGGCAGCCTGGTCCCGACGCTCGCCGCCGGTGGGGTCGGCCTGGTGCTGGTCGGGCTGTTGATCGGCGGCGGGATCTCCACCGAGCTGTTCTTCTCGCTGAACGCGGCGGCGGAGTACGACCCGGACGTGATCGCGCCGCAGCTCACCATCTACGCCACCATGGCCTGGCTCTGGGGCGGGATCGGGTTGACCGCCGCCGCGATCGCGGTCGGCGGGTTCCGGCACGGCTCGGTGAGCCGCTGGTTCGCGGTCTTCAGCGCGGTGGTCGCCGTGCTGATCGCCGCCACGCAGCTCGCGCCGGTGCAGTACATCTCGCTGATCCCCGGCGGGATCTGGTTGGTCGTCGCCGGGTTGGCGTTGGCGATGCGCCCACGTCCGGGCGGGCGGCCCTGACCGTGCGGGGGTCCTGGTACGGCACCGGCGGGGCCACGCGCGGGCACGAGCCCACCGAGGCGACGGCGGTGCCGTACCAGGACCCCCGCACGGTCAGGGCCGCCCGCGC